>CAJXIT010000473.1 GCA_913054055.1 uncultured Thalassolituus sp. | reverse complement strand
AAAAGTGTGATACCAGCAACCGCTCTTATATTGGTATATACATTATTTAGTTCGGCCTATCTTTTTGTCATAAATACACACTACAACGATACACTTAGTGAACAAAGTGAAGACCTGAGCCAACTATTAAGTTTGCAACAAAAAATAGATGAGTCACAAACGGCTTACTCGCAATTACAAACGTTTTTAGGTGCAAAACAAAGTTACTTCGCTTTGTGGTTAGAATTAGCCCCATTATTCGAATATGTTGATCTCGACAGCATTCAAATAAACGGCCAGCGCATCCAAATTCGTGGCCAAGCAGAACAGGCTACACGCATAATGGAGCTACTTGCTAATTCGCCTAATGTGGCTGAGGCTAAATTTGATTCTTCTGTATCAAAAACACGAAGAGCAGAGCGTTTTATTATTAGTTTTACTTTAACAAACACACTGGTACTCGATCCTAAATTTAGCTCACGTACTTCTGAAGAAGGAACTAGCAATGAGTGAATTAAAAAAATACAAATACCCGTTACTCATCATTGCAATACTGTGTGTATTTAAATTTATTATTGTGCCGGTACTTACATGGCAAGATAATGTAATCGCAGAAAACAAGCTATTGCAACGTAAGGTTGATAAAATAAATACCTTAATTTCAGACGAAACTGAGCTCACCAATAATTTACAAACAACTCAAACTGAGCTTGATAAAGCTACTCAATACTTTTATCAATATCAGCCAGATCAAGCATTTCGTCTTACGCAACAAAAGTTAATCGAACAAAAACTAGCTGAGTTCGAACTTAAGTCTTCAACTGTAGGCTGGCAAAATGTAGTGGCTATTCCTAATACGCCATTAACACGCTTTCAATTGCAGTATTCATTCAGTGGTCAATCAGAGCAAGTAATTGCTTATTTACTATCACAGCAACAACAAAAGCAGTGGCAGGAAATAGAAACTCTTAATATAAATGTTAGGCGTCAAAAAGCGGGACGACTTGGACAAATGACAGTGTCTACTCGTATCTCGTTTTATATGCTCAACAAGGAGCTTAGTGATGCGTAATATTATGGTAAAACATGTGTTGAGGCAGCCTGTTGTTGTGTTTTCTTTGTTAGTTACTTTTTTATGGGTATTAACAGATGCGAGTAATCGCTTAGTTCATCAAAGCAAGCAAAGTACTCAAAGTAGCAATGCACAAGCTTCCGTGGTAGTTCCTGCCATGCAGTTAAGTAGCGCAGAGCATCAGTTTATAAGTCAGCAGTTTGAACGCTTTAAGCGTGATGAAGACGCAGAGCCAGAGCCACAAACACAACTCACTGCTGAACAACAGTTAGCCCAGCAAGGTCTAATGCAACAAGTATTTGTGAACAATAAAAAGTTAATACTAAAAGCGGTTATTACTGAACAAGTTAACGCCTCTAAAAAGCAGGCGGCAAAAGCGTATGCGCTTATTAACGTAACGGATCAAAAAACTGGTGAGTTAAAATTAATAAAAGCGGCTAATAATCAGCAAATCGGAAGCTTTACCCTAACCATATCATCGAGTACGCAAGTAGAGTTAGTGCGTAATAACCCGCAAGGTGAACAGCGTATAAGCTTAACCATGTACCGCGTAGCAGACAAAATTTAACAATAGGTATTTATAGTGATCATGCAACGTTCAAAAACGGTTTTTCTTGCCTGTACAATGCTCGCAGCCATTAGTGGTTGCCAAACGTTAGATGCAGTAAAAGACAACCAAAAACTCAGTGCCCAATCTTCATATTTAAAAGAGGGTATGAGTACAACCGAAGTAACTAACGCTGAGCTGCTCAACCCAAATCAGGTAACGCCTGCAAATGAAGAAGCGGCTTTGGCACAACAACAAGCATTACGCTTTATGCCGCCGTTTAAAGTGGGAAAGGTAAAAACAACTACAGCAGAAGATGTACTTGCCCGCTTTAGCAATGAAAAAATGGTAACCATTACCGCCGATGACCTACTTTTAAAAGATTACCTACATCATGTATTAGGAGAATCTTTACAAGTAAGCTATGTTTTAGGTGACAACGTAAAGGCCGATACCAATACAGTTACTTTAAATTTACAAAACCAAGTAGCCGAAAAAAAATTATTTACCCTAACCGAAAAGCTACTTAGTGACCGCGGTTATGTGATGCGTTTAAACGACAACATTTTTTATATTCATAAAGATGAAGGCAAAGGCAGTAACCAGCTTGTTTATGGGTATGGTAAAAGCCTTGAAGATGTACCTAATACCTCACTAGACATACTACAAATGGTGCCCTTTGATTATGGCCTGCAAGCATCGCTGCCTAACACAATGCGCTTACTTTTAGGCATTAAGGCGCAAGCTGACGTACAGCGCGGTATTATTACTGTTCAAGGTAAGCGCCAAGATATAGAGCGTGCACTTGAGCTTGTAAATATGCTTGACCGCCCAAGTATGCAAAACCGCCAAATAGGCGCCTATAAAAGCACCTAC
>CAJXIT010000472.1 GCA_913054055.1 uncultured Thalassolituus sp. | reverse complement strand
TCAATCAACACGGCTTTTTAAACTTTGCCTCGGAACCCGGATTGTTTTTAGAAATGGGTAAGCAGCCTTCAGCTGCTTCAAGTGCCATATCATTTTTTAATGGTAGTGATCAGGTTTTCTCAGATATTTCCATCGATCCTACACGGGGCACATTACTAAGTTTAACAAGCCAGAGCCCTGATTACATGGATAGAATCCATCAAGGTGGGGTGATTGGTTATATCATAATTATGCTTGCTTTAGCCGGCATAGGTTTCAGCCTGTACCTGCTTGTAGAAAGACTTACTATAACTAAGCAAGTTAATAATCAGTTGGCGGATTTAGGCAACCCTGTTCAAGCCAATCCACTTGGCAGAGTGCTTTCTGTTTACAATAACGAAAAGGAAGTCAGTGATCTTGAAACCCTAGAGATGAAATTAGACGAAGCAGTTTTAAAAGAGCTTCCTAATATTGAAAAGGGTCAGTCCGTAGTGAAACTGCTAGCAGCAGTTGCTCCACTGCTAGGTTTACTAGGAACGGTTACCGGCATGATTGCTACATTCCAGTCCATAACACTCTTTGGAACTGGAGATCCTAAGCTCATGGCAGGTGGTATATCTCAAGCGCTAATTACAACCGTATTAGGCTTGGTGGCCGCTATTCCTTTATTGTTTATGCACAATATTATCTCTAGTCGCAGCAAGGCATTAGTTCAAATTTTAACGCAGCAGTCGGCAGGCATGATCGCTGAGCAAGGCCAGAAGAGCGCATAGTAATGTTTCAACAAATTACATTGTTTCTTGATAGTGGAGGTCCTGTTTTGTACGGGATTTTCGCTATATCAATTATGCTTTCCGCATTAATTTTAGATCGATATTACTTTTTCAAAAAAGAATCAAAGGCCCTTTGCCAATCTCAGGTAAAAAGATGGATGGCCATTGATAAAAGTAATGCTTGGTTTGCCCAAAAGCAGCGAGAGCCTATTTCTTCTGAAGTCGCCGTGGCACTTCAGAAATATCGGTCAACCATATATTTGCTTGTAATTATATGTCCACTTATGGGGCTGCTGGGTACTGTGACTGGAATGATACGGGTGTTTGATGTCATGGCAGTAACAGGGACAGGTAATGCTAGAGCCATGGCGTCAGGTATTTCAATGGCAACGATTCCAACCATGGCGGGCATGGTGATTTCACTAGCTGGTTTGTATTTTAAAACAAGATTTGACGGTTTAGCCAAGAAGCAGCTAGACACCTTTAAAGATAAGTTGATCAGGTAGAGTCATGAGAAAAAATTATTCAACCGTTGAAGATGAAGAATCTGCAATTGATATGACACCAATGCTTGATATTGTTTTTATCATGCTGATCTTTTTTATTGTTACCACCTCTTTTGTAAAGGAAAGTGGTATCACAGTCAGTCGACCATCTGCCGAGACAGCCGCTGAGGATAAAAAAGGCAATATCATGGTGGCTATCAAACCTAATGGTGAAATTTGGATTGATAAGCGAGCAGTAGATATTCGGGCGGTAAGGGCTAATATCGAAAAACTAAAAGCTGAGAGCCCTGAAAGCGGGGTTGTATTGCAAGCGGATACAGATTCTAAAACAGGCCTTTTAGTTAAGGTGATGGATCAAGTTAGAATGGCAGGGATTTCCAATATATCAATTGCAGCGGAAGTTCGTTGATGCGTTTGATTGTTACAACTTTAACAAGTGTATTGGTGTGTGCCTTAGTGTTTTGGCTGATGCAGTGGATGATTACACCATCTACTGAGATGGTTAAACGCGATGAGAATATTGCCATGGTTGACTTTATTCGCAGTCTTAAAGACAGTTCTAGCGATAGAAAACAGCGTAATTTAAAAGAACCACAAAAACCTAAGGCGCCACCCACTCCTCAGGCTCCTAAAGTGCAGCAGCAAACCATGCAAAGCTTAAATCTGGATATGCCAGCGCTTAAGCCTGACTTTTCTAGTTTTAAGGGGCAGGGGTTAGGCAGTATGCTTTCAGGTCATGGTTTTGGTAACAGTGATGTCATTGCCCTTGTTCAACCTAAGCCAAGATACCCTGCACAAGCTTTAAGTCGCAAAATAGAAGGCTGGGTTATGGTGCGCTTTAACATAACCAAAGAGGGGACGGTTGACTCTGTTGAGGTTGTCGATTCGAACCCAAAAGGTGTTTTCGAGCGAGAAGCTGTTAGAGCAGCTTGGCGTTATAAATTTAAGCCGAAACTAGTTGATGGGAGCCCGGTTGAACAGGTTGCCACACTGCCTTTTGAATTTACATTGGAAAAATAAAGCATGAGAATCGTCTTATTTAGCAGTTTGCTTGTTTATTCCCTAGCAAGTTTTTCTTCCATAAGCCCAAGAACATACAATGCATTAAATGATCTGCAGGCATCTTTGGCTGAAGCTCCATCTCAGGAGCAATATCAAGACATCAAAAGTGATTTACTTGAATTACAACAATCCCTTAAGGGAAACTCTTTGGGTTTGGCTTTAACATTACAGATTTTGGCTCAGCTGTATGA
>CAJXIT010000471.1 GCA_913054055.1 uncultured Thalassolituus sp. | reverse complement strand
CAATCATTATATGAAAATCCCGCCGTCGCCTTTTTTGCAATTTAGCCAAGTGAGCCAAGGATTTGATGTGGCCGATGATGAAATTGTATTGCGCTGTGAAGCTGGGGATTTAATCATTACCAGTGATATCCCTTTGGCCGCTGAGGTGATTGAAAAAGGGGCATTAGCATTAAGTTCGCGCGGAGAGTTATTTACTAAAGACAATATCGGGCCAAAGTTAAACATGCGGGATTTTATGGATACCATGCGATCCAGTGGTGTGCAGCAAAGTGGCGGGCCTGCGCCGTTAGGGCCGCAAGACAAGCAAAAGTTTGCCAATGAATTGGATAAGATTTTAGCCAAGGCCAAATAGCCTTGGCGGCATTTTTATTTTAACGAACCACTTTTTTCTGTTTTAGCCCGTCAATATCACTTTCAGAAAAACCCACCTCAGCCAGCACGACCTGCGTATCCGATCCAATCTCACCACCTGTATTGTTAATGGTGGTGGCTTTATATATTGGATTGGATAACTGTTTTAGGTTTTCCCCTTTTACCGCAATATTGGATAACCAGTTACGGACTTGAGCATGGGGCTGCTCTGCGGCTTCTTTGAAAGTCAGTACCGGTTCAACACAGCAATCTAATTTTGCAAATACATCAGTCCAATATTGAAAAGTCTCACTGGCCATTTTGTCCGCAATGGCTTGTTTAAATTCTGCAATGTCTTCTGGTTTTTGACTGCCTGCTTTTCCAATTAAATGTTTGATTTCTAAGGCATCACACAACTGCATTAAAAATTGTGGCTCAAGGGAGCCCACCGACATAAAACGCCCATCAGACGTTTCATAATAATCATAAAAGCTGCCGCCATTTAACATGGTGGCTTCGGCCAATGGCTCTACACCGCCCCCTAACATGCCAGAAGCAAACATGGCATTCATACTAAACGCACAATCCGTCATGCTGATATCTAAGTATTGCCCTTTATCCGTTTGACTACGCTCAATCACGGCAGCTAATACTGCCATCACCGCATGATGGGAACCGCCGGCAATGTCGGCAATTTGAACCCCTTGCGGCACTGGGCGCTCACCCTTACGGCGACTGTAATCGGCCACACCCGATAACGCTAAATAATTAATGTCGTGTCCGGCGCGATCTTTCAGCGGGCCTGTTTGCCCATAACCTGTAATGGAGCAGTAAATTAATTTTGGGTTAATCTGCTTTAAAGTTTCATAGTCCAAACCTAGGCGCGCCATCACCCCAGGGCGAAATTGCTCAACCACCACATCGTATTCAGCCAATAAGGCATGAATGATTTGTTTTGCTTCAGGGGACTTTAAATCCAGCGCCATGGCTTTTTTATTTCGGTTTAAATAACTATGAGCAGAACTGTGTCCCGTCACATCCATTGGCGGCAACGCTCGAACTAAGTCCGGCCGAGTTGGGCTTTCAATGCGGAGCACATCAGCACCCATGTCGGCCATCATCAAGGTGGCGTAAGGCCCAGGTAACAAGGTTGAAAAATCCAATACTTTTAATGACTTTAACGGCTGAGTCATGGGTGTTCCTAATACTTATTATTATCTGTTATGGATCTACCTTATCAGGCTTATAACCTGCTTAGCCATAACCCAGTCATTCATTAATATTGACCAAATATTCCAGCGTGCAGTACTGATCACTCCCCACTGTCATACTCGCCAATACTTACATCCATGTAAGTCGTAGAGAAATACAGGAGCCTATTGCCGAGGCGGGCAGCTCTCAGGGGTTATTGATAAAAGGAGATACCAGACAATTAATTCCTCACTTCTGGTATGACGTAGAGGCCAAGTCATTCACCTGCCTACTTAGACCCATTAGTAATGAGTCATAACCTGCCTCTTGCGATATGGCCTGAGATTCGTATGATATGGCCCATTGTGAATTTGGATTCAGTTTTTCATGCGCACTTCTACCATTGCCAGCCATTATGTCAGAGCATCCATTGCCGGGGCCGTTGCCCAAGGCCATGATGCCAATGCTATTTTGGAGAAAGCGGGTATTGGTAAAGAAATTCTGCAAGAGCCAAAGGCCCGTATCTATCCTGATAAACTCTCTAAGCTGCTTAGAATCCTTGCCCATACTTTGCAAGATGAGTTTTTAGGCCATGATGATAAGCCCTCGGTACATGGCAGTTTTGAAACTCTGTGCCAGCTGATATTGCCTTGCAATACATTGCGTGAAGCCCTGACGCTTGGCACCGCTTATTACAAGCTGTTTGACATGTCCATTCATACTCAGTTTGAAGAGGATGATGAATCCGGATACTTGGTTTCTACCCAATACCGCCCTTGCTTAAATCAGCAGCACTATTTAACCGAATATCAGTTGGTTTTGTGGCACCGTATTGCGTGCTGGTTAACAGGAAAGCGTATTCCCATAAAAATGGCCGAATTTTCTTTTCCGCGACCCGATCACGCAGAAGAATACCGTTTGTTTTTTTATGGTCCTCAAAAATTTAATCAGGCTCAAACCCGCTTATCCCTTGATAAA
>CAJXIT010000470.1 GCA_913054055.1 uncultured Thalassolituus sp. | reverse complement strand
GCTGCGCAATTAAAAACTAAATAATTGCCTATGCCAATCTAAATTTATTTATTGGCGTAAATGCTTACTCAACTTTGCATTAACCGCCTATTTAGCTTATTCACCCTAAGTCAATGTACAAATGGTACAATGCATTTTTAGCAACGGAAACTGAACGCAATGTTAACAATTTCAAATTCAGTCACTATTGATGAGTGGGAGTTGGAGCTCACAGCTATTCGTTCTCAAGGTGCCGGTGGCCAAAACGTTAACAAAGTCGCCAGCGCCATTCATTTACGTTTTGATGTTCCAGCTTCTACCTTGCCGGAATTTTATAAAGAACGCTTACTTGCATTAAGTGATCACCGTATCACCAAAGATGGCGTGATTATCATAAAAAGCCAAGAGCATCGTAGCCAAGAACTCAACAGAGAAGCGGCATTAAATCGCTTGGTCTCGATGATTAAAGGCGCGACCGTGGTACAAAAAGCCCGAAGAGCTTCTAAGCCTAGTCGTTCATCTCAGAAAAAGCGCATGGATAAAAAGACCAAGCACGGTAAGAACAAGGCGTTGCGTGGACGTGTGGATTATTAATCTGTATTTATATGATAAATGCTGTACCTCTGAATTGAGAGCTCTGTGTTAGAATGCCCATAGATTGGCGTTTCTTTAGGTATATACAGTGTCTGCATTTTCATCTTTAGGTTTAAATCCCAACTTAGTGGCCACGCTTCAGGCTGCTAATTACACTGAGCCCACCCCCATTCAAGCCCAATCGATCCCTTTAATCCTGAGTGGCCATGATGTCATGGCGGGTGCGCAAACCGGTACCGGTAAAACTGCCGCGTTTGCTTTGCCTATTTTGCATCAATTATGGGCATCAAAAGACTGCGAAGCTCCATCCACGGTGAAAGCGTTAGTACTGGCGCCTACCCGCGAGCTGGCACAACAAATTCATAAAAACTTTGAAAAATACAGCGCCGCCACTGCCATCAAAGTAGGTTTAGCCTATGGCGGAGCCAGTTTAGGTGTTCAGATGACAGCCCTGAAGGAAGGGGTAGATGTATTAGTGGCCACACCAGGGCGCTTAATTGATTTGTTATTTAAAAAAGCGGTGACACTAGACGCTTTGCAATATCTGGTTTTTGATGAAGCTGATCGTATGTTAGATATGGGTTTCAAAGACGAAATAAATATGATTTTGAAGCGTGTGCCAAAACAAAGGCAAACACTTTTATTCAGTGCCACGTTAGACGATGCCATTTTTAAATTGAGTAAAACCCTATTAAATAAACCTAAACTGGTTGAAGTCAGTGAGCGTAATGCGGTGGCATCGGAAGTAGAGCAAATCGTGTATAACGTGGATGCGGATCGCAAGCGTGAATTAATTTCACACATGATTGGCAGTAAAAATTGGCAGCAGGTTTTAATTTTTACTCGTACCAAGCAAGATGCGGATCACCTTGCCAAAGAAATGTGTAAAGACGGGGTTAAAACCCAAAGCATTCATGGTGATAAAAGTCAGGGTGTACGAGATAAGGTTTTAGCCGAATTCAAAGAGGGTAAAGTCAGAGCTTTGGTGGCAACGGATGTGGCTGCCCGAGGGTTGGATATTCAAGAATTAAAATACGTTTTCAATTATCAGTTGCCTTATATCGCCGAAGATTATATCCACAGAATAGGGCGTACAGGTCGTGCAGGGGAAAGTGGTTTGGCTATTTCTTTATTATCCATTGGTGAAGAATACCTGTTAGAAGAAATTGAAGCCTTACTGGATACTCGCTTAAACCAACAATGGCTACCAGGTTATGAGCCAGACCTAACAAAGGAAATCCAGCCTGATCGTAAGAACTCAAAAGCCGCTCAAAAGCGTCGAGCTAAAAAGCGTGCTTATGGGCAATCCACTGGAAATAAGCGTAAACCTTCCCGTAAATAGTCAAATCCCATATAAGCGCTATATATGTGCGATTTAAGCCATGTGGTGCAATTGATAGTTGCATGGCCGGTGCTATTCTATCGTTCACTTTATATGATAAAGTAGTTCAAACCTTGTTCACAATTTGAAGGTACAAATTGAAACGATATCTTGAGTCTCAAAAGCGATATTTGAAATCCGTTTCCCATATTCTTACTGGTTTGAAGCAGGAGAAAGAGGAAACGCGCACCATGATGCGTACCTTTTTTAATGTACTGACTCAAAAGCTGCCTCAAGGCAAACAGCCTGAAGAGCAAGAAATTAAAGAAGCATTAGAACAGTTAAAAGACGTACATAAAATGGCCGGCCTATTATTGGTGTCCATTACCCCTGGCAGTATTGTCACCTTGCCTGCTCTATGTGCATTGGGTCGCCGCTATGGTATTGAACTGTTGCCCAGTGCCTTTCAAAAAGATGATGAAGCCGACATCGAGTTATTAGAAGATGTATTAAACGGCGAATTCACGGTGATTGATGAAGCCGATGAAAAGCAAAAACAGCTGGTAGACGGATCTGCAAAGCGTTAATCCCATCTTCTATCCCATAAACAACTTTCGAAACTTTCGAAAGTGAAGAAAAT
>CAJXIT010000469.1 GCA_913054055.1 uncultured Thalassolituus sp. | reverse complement strand
ACGGCAATCAATTAATATAGAAGCATTTACTTCTGCTTGGCAATATTAGTATATAAACGGATTCGATTTCCTTTGTTTTTCTGTTTAATAATCTGATCACTTTTATCTTCTTTTGACGATTCCATTTCTTTTAGTAATTGGCCAGAAGATTGTCTTATTTTATCTAAAACCACCATATCCTGTTGATTAAGATCAGAGGCATAATGATCAAATAAATTTTCAATGGCAGCTTGTCGCTGCTTAATTTTATGGTCCAACGTAGCCAAGCTTTTTTTGGAAACCAACTGATCAATGCTTTCAGTTAAAGATGAAATGTCTTCCATCAAAGAAATTTTATTCACAATTACCCTTACTAAATCACAATCAATTCAGCATTTAATGCACCGGCTTGCTTTAAAGCCTCTAAAATCGCCATTAAATCCCCAGGCGCTGCCCCTACTTCATTGACCGCTTTTACAATTTCATCCAGTGACACGCCTGGATCAAATACAAACATGGGGTTGCCTTCTTCATCTATGTTTACATCGGTTTTTGGCACGATCGCAGTATCACCACCCGCTAAGGCGCCAGGCTGATTCACTTCTAATTCTTCTTTCACTGTGACCGTTAGGCTTCCGTGTGTGACCGCCACAGGGTCAATCTTCACATGTTTGCCAATCACTATGGTGCCGGTGCGACTATTAATAATGACTTTAGCCGTAGCCTCACCCGGTTGTACATCTAGGTTTTCAACCATGGACAAAAATGAAACCCGTTGGCTTGGGTCTCTTGGTGCGCTCACTCGAACCGACGTGGCATCCACCGCATAAGCGGTCGATGGTCCAAGTAATTGATTAATGCGATCAGATAACCGTTTAGCCGTAGTAAAATCTGGGCTGTTTAAATTTAAGATTAAACTGTCACCGCGACTGAATGCGTTTGCCACCGAACGCTCAACGGTTGCGCCGTTTGGAATACGGCCGACGCTCGGTACGTTCACCGTAATTTTAGAGCCGTCAGCGCCTTCAGCACCAAAGCCTCCCACCACCAAGTTCCCTTGCGCAACGGCATATACTTGCCCATCAGCCCCTCTTAATGGGGCAAACAATAAGGTGCCGCCTCGCAAACTTTTTGCATTGCCAATACTGGATACCGTCACATCAATGGATTGCCCCGGTTTTGCAAAAGGCGGTAGTTTAGACGTTAAAGAAACCGCAGCTATGTTTTTCAATTTTGGGTCGGTACCTGGGGGGATCGAGATACCAAATTCATTCATCATGTTAATAAACGTTTGATTAGTGAATGGCGATTTATCACCACTGCCATCCAAGCCCACCACTAAACCATAGCCCACCAATTGATTAGAGCGCACACCGGCCACAGTGGTGATGTCTTTAATGCGTTCTGCCACAGAAACACTGGTTTGAAACAGCAGCACGAAACAAAGGGTGATAATGGGTTTCATATTTATAACCTAATGATTGACGACAGATTACTGTCAATGTGTGTTCAATCTATGTGACTTGCAAAAAGCTTTCCGTTAATGGTGCGCCTAAAAGTAGCCTTCTAGATTTAATATGAGGTTGCCCCTACGACCGATTGATCGCTCACCGAGTTCACTCAAAGGACATAAAAACTCGTACAAGAGAAACCTGCCCGATTGAATCCTCTAAAACGGCCACCATGGGCTATTAAAGAATCGACTGATCCAGCCAGGTTTACTCGCATTGGCAATATGACCTGTTCCACCATAGCTAATGCGTGCATCCGCTAGTTTGCTTGACTGCACAGTATTATCCGAACCGATATCTTCGGGGCGCACTAAACCTCGCACACGAATAAATTCATCACCTTGATTTAAGCTAAGCCATTTCTCACCGCGAATTTCTAAAATACCATTTGGGTATATATCACTGATCGTCACTGTAATCTGCCCATTCAAGCTATTGCTTTGACCCGTATCACCCTTACCAGAAAAAGAGCGTTCACCGGTTAAAGTAGAGCCTAATGCAGAATGTACACCTCCAAATAAACTGGTGGGCGTGATGGCTATTTCACTGTCTTTACTGGTTGAAGCCGAATTAGATTTTGACGCATTGGTTTGCTCTTGTAGCATCACCGTGATGACATCTCCGATTCGGCGTGCTCGCTGATCACTGTAAAGGGATATGGCGTAATTATTCTGGTAAAGCGATCCATCCGAAATGGAAGGTGGCTTAAGGGATTGTGCCGGTACAGGTGCAAAATTCGGATCATCCGGTTTTTCATCCATTGGCATCACGGTTGAACATGCGGTTAAATTAAGAGCCGCTATTAATACTAATAAATGTTTCATACTTCACCTCTTAATTAATGTTTGGTCGCCTGCAGGCAGCCTCCTACATGTGTGTGAGGTTGCCCCTGCGGCCGATTCCTTGATCAGCTTTTCTCTTTGATCTTTTGGTCGCCTGCGAGCAGCCTCCTACATCTGTGTGAGGTTGCCCTTGCGACCGATTCCTTAATCCGTTTTTTTCTTTGATCTTTTGGTCGCCTGCGAGCAGCCTCCTACATGTGTTAGGTTGCCCCTGCGACCGACTCCTTGA
>CAJXIT010000468.1 GCA_913054055.1 uncultured Thalassolituus sp. | reverse complement strand
ATTATTTCGATAAACATTGACGTCATTTAAAATAAGATCGCACTGTTTGTTTTCACACATGACATCTTTTAAATCAATAAAATTGATGCTAGGAAAGCGCTGCTTAATGTCTATTACAATTTGGCTGTCTTTATAAGTTGGGCGAATAATTGGATCGTCGTCTTCATTGAAAAATACAAAGTCACTGGCTTTCAATAGTTTCAAACGATGCAGGTTTTCACTGGTTGTCATGGGTAATGAGAATATCAGCGTTACTTTTTTATTCTGATTTACAATGTTGTCAATGGTATCTAATAAGCGAATGTAATTAGGAGTACCAGGCTCAGAGTAAGCATCCCAATTGGCCGCTAGAATGATGTGTTCATATTGCAAGGCCATTTCTAAGCGTTTGTCAGCGTATGCAGGAGGGTAATCATAAACACCTTCTTCACGAATTCTTGTGAGTATTGGGTGACCCCCTGAAGTGGAATCATGGATGAGCAATCCTGCATCTTTGGCTAATACATGAATAAAGGATGCACTGTGATTGGCAAAAGAATCACCGATTAACATGCCATCAATCTTTTCTTTTTGAATACCTAGCCAGCACTGTTCTATGTTCCCAAGTAAATCTGCGTCATGACATTTTTTTCGCACAGTGCTTGGAAAGTTTGTGCTCTTATTAAATTCTTCTAGTTCATTGAAACGATTTGGGAAACCATTCATGCCATCAATGGTGCCGTAAATGACCGTTAGGCTAATAAAAGCAGGTAGCATAATTTTTTTCATGGCACTGCCTAGTGTGGGAAGGTTCATATGTCTGACTGGTTGTTCTACAAATTTCCAAGATAGATAGGCTAAAACAAAGGACAGCAGAATAGCTGTAATTCTAAGTAATCCACTTAACTCTAAACCCAGATATTGAGTGAATGAAAAAATTGGCCAATGCCATAAATATAATGAATATGAAATTAAACCAATGCTTACGAAGCTTTTGTGAGCAATGATTTGGTTGACGATACCTGGCTCTTCTTGATTTCGACCCGAAGCTATTAACAGTACGGTGCCCAAACACGGCCAAAAAGCATTGAATCCTGGGAACACACTTTGTTTGGTGATGAGAAATGCAGGTATGATAATTAAAGCTAAACCAATTAAAGACAAAACGTGGTTGGTTGCACGTTTAGTATTGGGGATTTTGTCATAAGAGACGGCAAGCATGGCACCCATCATAAGTTCAAACGCACGGGCAGGTAATAAAAAGTAAGCAGAATGCGGAGAGGTATGAGCAAGGTGAACTGATAATGCTATGAGCGCGATTAACAATACAAACATGAGACGCGTTAAGTAATTGTCTTTTGTGATCTTATGCAAAATGATAAAGATAATTGGCCATACAAAATAGAACTGTTCTTCTACAGCCAGAGACCAAGTGTGTAATAACGGGAATAAATCAGTATTCGGCGAAAAATAGCCGCCAGTATTGGTCCAAAGGAAAAAATTACTTGTGGTTAAGAACGCATGAATAAGACTGCGACCAAAAATTTCAAAATCATCTGAAAACAGAAATAAATAGGCTGGGATAGTGGTTAATAACAGTAAAACGATTAAGGCCGGCGCCAGTCGTTTTATTCTGCGTAAATAGAAGCTTTTAAATGTGAAGCGATTTTCACGTACTTCTTTTGAAATGATGATGCTAATCAGGAAGCCTGAGATGACAAAAAATACATCTACCCCAATAAAACCCCCGCCAATGGCAGAGAACTTAGCATGAAATAAAACCACCAGTAATACAGCTACGGCTCTTAGGCCATCAATATCGGCACGGTATTTAAATAAATGGGACATACAAACTAGAATTCAATGTTCAAAGACAAGGGATATTAGCATATTTTAAAGAGATCTTAATGGCTATATTGAACACAGATTTTAGGGTGTCAGTTATTTCAGATACATATATCGATAGATTATGAGCCATCTAGTAGAAGTGATTGGGGGAAAGTACTGGTTTCCCGGTTGATAGATTGTCTTAACTCTAGGGATTTCTCGGCTAGGATATTCTTGTAATTTTTAAGATTGTTTGCTCCTTCAGGGCTCCAGGAATAAGGGTGTGTAAGGAGTTGAATTTTATTGTGCTGGCAGTCCAAGGGGTAGCCGTGATGCCACTCATGGCGAGAATCAGTCAGGTATTTCACATCAAGATTATCATGAGGAGTTTCATAATAGTGAAAGAAAGCTTTGTCATAACAATTAATGAGCCCATCCACTTGAATGTGATTTTTCAATAAGAATTGTGAAGGTCTATGGAAGGAAAACCTATCCACTGATATACCAGTCAGTTTTGAAAATGCCGTGGCTTCGTCACGTATGGCTTTTTTTACATCTGTGAGACTCTCCAGCTGGTTCATGTGGCAATGAAGGCCAACTGTGTGCCCTAAGGATTGTATAGCATGCAATTTTTTTATGTTCACATCTGAAATAATGTTGTAGCAATTATTACGAAGCTGAAATAAGTAGCTCGATTGGATGCCTAATACTTCCGATTCAAAAAGAGCAAGATTCAAAGCTCTATCAACCGAAAACTCA
>CAJXIT010000467.1 GCA_913054055.1 uncultured Thalassolituus sp. | reverse complement strand
GGTTTGGATGAGTCAAATGTCTTATTGGAACCTGCAGGTAGAAATACCGCATCCTCCGTGATTGCAGCAGTGCTGCAGGTAAGGAAGGTGGACCCTGATGCCCGTGTATGTATTATACCTAGTGATCATTTTGTCGACAGTGACGACTTGTTCGCTCATGTTGTGGTAAATCTAGCATCCGAATTGGATGAAGGTGATGTTGGGCTTGTAGGTGTTAAACCAAGCGAGCCATCATCTCAATATGGCTATATACAATTAAACTCTAGCGGTTCCCTTGGTGGCTCAGAAGTATTTGGAGTTTCATCATTTGTAGAAAAGCCAGCACAGGAAAAGGCTACTGCAATGCTTAAGCAGGGTGATTGTGTTTGGAATTGTGGTGTGGTGATTGGGTTGGCATCCACAATTCTTGAGCAGTCCAAACTGTGCACTCCAAACCTGGTGGCTAGTGTTGAGTCTGCTGTTGAATCCATTACTGATTTCTTTGGTTTTAAATTGCTGGGGCAAGAGTTTCTTAGTGGGCAGAACATATCATTTGATATGGCTGTACTGGAGAAAGTTACAAGTATTAAGGTGGGTGTTTATCAATCTGGGTGGGATGATCTTGGCACATGGTACTCGCTTGTAAAAAGAAGGCGTGAACTTGGGTTGCCCTTGCTCTTTTCTGAAAGAGAAATTGAATATCCTTTAGTGTCGTCAGATTTGTTGGTGGTTGACGATGCAGATGTTTTGCTGGCGATAGAAGTGGGATCGTTAGAGCAGATCGATCAAGCGGTTAATGAATTAAAAGCTAGAGGGCGAGAAGACTTGCTTGGTGGTTTGCAGGTTGTTAGGCCTTGGGGGGAGTTTAAAATATTGTCTCAAGGTCAGGGGTTTCTTGTTAAGCAATTAGTTGTTATGCCTAAAAGTGAAATTTCATTGCAGAGCCATAAGTTTCGAATGGAGCACTGGGTGATAATTTCTGGGGAGGGTAGAGCTGAAGTTAATGGTGATATTATGCCTTTATATTGTGGGTCTGCTATTTCAATTAACAAGGAAGATGTTCATCGTCTATCTAATGTTGGCGAGAGCCCTTTGATAATTATTGAAGTCCAAATTGGTAATAAATTGAGTGAGTCAGATATTGTTCGGTTTGATGATAAATATTTGCGTCATATGGATTAAAGGATGATATGAATTTACCTAATCAAATAAAGCAAAAAGCAGAAGGTGTTTCGCTGGTTGTTTTTGATGTTGATGGCGTTCTAACTGATGGCACTCTTGTGTACGGTGCTAACGGTGAAGAGGTTAAGCATTTCAATGTTAAAGATGGTGTCGGCATAAAGTTGTTGCAAGAGTACGGCGTTGTTGTGTCTATAATCAGTGCAAAAACCTCCAAGCCTTTATTGAAGCGAATTGATGATCTGGGTGTTAAGCACGCCTATACCGGTTGTAAGGATAAGGTTGCCGCATTAACGGAGTTGGCAGGTCGGCTAGGGATAGATTTTGAGCAAATCGCATACTGTGGCGATGATGTAATAGATCTAAAAGTTATGCTGAAGGTCGGGTTGTCTTTGGCGCCAGCGGATGCTTATTCAATGGTGTTGTCAAAATCAGATTATGCGTTGAATGCTATGGGTGGAAAAGGGGTCGCACGTGAAGTGTGTGACTTAATTCTGTCAAGTAAAATGGATCTGGAAGACGCTTATATAAAAGCAATGCTCCCCGAGTTTGAAGTTAGAAAATAGTTAGTACTGTACAGGATGAGAACGTTGTCAGATTATAAGATCGTTATACCCGCTCGTTTCGGCTCCAGTCGTTTGCCAGGCAAGCCGCTTATTGAGTTAGCTGGCAAGCCTATGATCCAGCATGTGTATGAGCGTGCTGTTGAAACGGGTGTAAGCGACATTGTAATTGCGACAGATGATCAAAGAATTTTTGATGCTGCGCAATCGTTTGGGGCAAAAGTGGTCATGACAAAAGAAAGTCATGAGAATGGTACTGAGCGTATTGCAGAAGTGGCGTTTAAAATGGGCTGGCAGGATGAGGCTGTTATTGTCAATCTACAAGGGGATGAGCCATTAATTCCTCGGTCTTTGGTAGAGTTGACGGCTTCTGGCTTGCTCAATAATCCAGAGGCAGGCATGTCTTCACTTTGTACTCTGATTGATCATGCTGAGGATGCGTTTGACCCAAATGTTGTTAAGGCGGTTTTGGATAATCAGGGTTTTGCCATGTATTTTAGTCGAGCTTCAATTCCTTGGGATCGAGATGCGTATGCAAATGGATCGGAGGAGGTGACTAAGGTTGCGCCTGTGTATCGTCACATTGGCATGTATGGTTACCGTGTTTCCTTTCTGAAGCAGTATACAGAAATGCAACCAACAGCACTTGAGCAGGCCGAGTGTTTAGAGCAGCTTCGTGCATTGTGTTACGGTGTGAAAATCCATATGTCAGTTATTGATGTGCCTCCTGGTCACGGCGTTGATACTCATGATGATGTTGCTCGTGTAGAGCAATTATTGTTAGATTTAAACTAACACCTTTTTTTATATAAGTGATAGCTGGCTGGCTTAGTTTAAGCTTGGTTGGCTATCAGTCCA
>CAJXIT010000466.1 GCA_913054055.1 uncultured Thalassolituus sp. | reverse complement strand
ATAAAAGAAGCTCAAACACATAGTATTAAGAAATAAGTATAGCCACAGGTTTGGTTTGTGCTTATTTATTAATCAAACAAAAAAGCACAAAGCACCCAACCAAAAAAAAGCCGCTAATTAATAGCGGCTTTTTTTGAGTTATTTAGCAACCAATGGATAGGCTGGATAATTAACGCCACATAACTGCTGAGCAATGCGGACAACCTGGCAGCTGTAACCGTACTCATTATCATACCAAACATATACGTTTGCACGATTACCGCTTACGATGGTTGCTTCACCATCTACGATACCTGCACAACGGTTACCAACAAAGTCACTCGAAACCACTTCAGGGCTTTGCACGTAATCAATCTGCTTTTGCAAAGAAGAGTGCAGAGACATTTCACGAAGGTAAGAATTAACCTCATCAACTTGAACTTCTTTATTTAAATTCAAAGACAAGATTGCCATCGAAACATTTGGAGTTGGAACACGAATCGCGTTACCAGTTAACTTACCCTTAAGAGCAGGAAGTGCTTTAGCAACCGCACTGGCCGCACCGGTTTCAGTAATAACCATATTTAATGCAGCAGCACGACCACGACGATCACCATTATGATAGTTATCAATTAGGTTTTGGTCATTCGTATAAGAGTGAACCGTTTCAACGTGACCGTTTTCTACGCCGTACGCATCATCCAATGCCTTAAGCACAGGCGTGATCGCATTAGTCGTACAAGAAGCAGCCGATAAAATTGTATCCGACTCTTCAATATCGCCGTCGTTTACGCCGTATACGATGTTCTTAATATCACCCTTACCAGGTGCCGTTAGAAGCACCTTAGCAATACCGTTACATGCAGCATGAACACCAAGGCCATCCGCATCGCGCCATACACCTGTATTATCAATCAATAGTGCATCATTAATGCCGTATTGGGTGTAATCAATTTCGCTTGGATTTCCAGCATAAATGATATTGATGTAAGTACCATTTACGATTAATGCACTATTTTCTTCATCTACCTGAATCGTACCTTTAAATGAACCGTGAATTGAATCACGACGCAACAAGCTAGCACGTTTAACAAGGTCATTACCCTTACCTTTACGAACAACGATGGCACGCAAACGCATGCCCTCACCGCTACCCGCCTTCTCAACCATGATGCGAGCCAATAAACGACCAATACGACCAAAGCCGTACAGCACAACATCGCGACCTTCACCTGACGCTGTTTTATCATCAGCAACGGTTTCTAATTGGGCTTTAACAAACTCTTCAATAGAAGCGCCATTGCCTTCATTGCGGAACTTAACCGCCATTTTACCGATATCAATGTGGCAGTTCTCAACACCTAAAGCTTCGATCACCTTCAAAATAGGGAAAGTATCTACAACAGAAAGCTCTTGCTTTTCTACCTGACGAACAAAACGGTGAGCCTTGATGATATCAATCACAGAACGATTAATGATTGCACGGCCGTAAACAGATAAAACAATGCTGTTTTTACGGTATAAACCACCGATTACAGGAATCATGCTTTCAGCAGTTTCTTCACGTAATTTCCAATCGTTAAGATTAGCTTCGCGAACGTCTTGACTCATAGTGAATACCCTAAGATAAATGTAGGCTTAAAATTTGGGGCGTATTATGCCTGTATACGCCCATAATCTCAATGGTGTGAATCGGCTAGTAAATCAAACATCAAGTTCTTGGATTTAACGCTATTCTCGGCACAACAAGCCTTAACAGGTCCACAGGTATTCAGTAAACTAGCCAGCTATTTAGTACATCTCTTAGGATTAACATGGCGCCAGCGGCACCTTTACCCTCAAAACAGGGTGACATTCAAAATTGGGGCAACATCCAAGGCACCCACCTAACCCATGAAATCGCATTAGCCGCGGCCCAATATCCAGGGCTTTCAATGGTCATCGCCAACAACAACAGCGAGTGCCAACGCATTACCGAAGAACTAAAATACTTTTTTGATGGCGAAGTTTTTAACCTGCCAGACTGGGAAACCTTACCTTACGATTATTTCAGCCCCCACCAAGACATCATAAGCGAGCGCTTAAGTACTCTGGTCAAACTGCCCCAATCAAAAAATGCCATTTTAGTGATCCCAGCCTTATCGGTACAATTAAGGCTTCCACCATTAGATTACATTCTTGGCCATAGCTTTACCCTTAAAACTGGGCAAACCCTTAATATCGAACAACTGAAAAAAACATTAATCAGTGCAGGATATCAATCTGTAGACAGTGTTTACGATCATGGCGAATTTTCCATGCGCGGTGCCATTTTAGACATTTTTCCAATGGGCTCGGAGCAACCATTTCGCATCGATTTATTTGATGATGAAATCGACACCATTCGCTGGTTTAATCCAGAAACCCAGCGTTCAACTGAAACCACACAAAGCATTGAATTATTGCCCGCTAAAGAAGTCCCTCTTGATAGCAATGGTATTCGCTGTTTCAAACAACGGTGGTTTGATTTTTTTGATTGTGACCCAAAAGAATCGCCTTTATACCTAGATGTCACCAAACAAATCGCGCCAGGTGGCATCGAATACTACCTGCCATTATTTTCTG
>CAJXIT010000465.1 GCA_913054055.1 uncultured Thalassolituus sp. | reverse complement strand
TAACTTACTAAAAGGGCAGTATAGCCACGTTTTACGGCATACTTTTGCGAGTCATTTAGAAGATGCTATAAAGTTTGGGCCTAAGTTATAGACTTAATATTAAAAACGAGATTAAAGAAGTAATCAAACAATTAATATTTTCTAATGCTGTACTTAAATGAAAGTTAAATGTTTTAGTTAAAATCCAAGTGATTGATATTAAAATATAATAGTTAGCCCCTTCACTTTCAGAGAGGTATAAACCAAGTAACTCTTTTCGGCCCTCGATATTGATACCTAGTACGGTATAAATAGCCTTACTTACGTAGCGGCCATTTTCTTTTAAAGCGCCTTTTATGGTATGGACTAAACAACATAGTGCTAGTGGATGGCTTACAAATTACCGAACTCATTCTATCCTTAATTTAAGCATAAGTAACAAACACGTATTTGAAGTAAAAGCGCTTGAACGCGATTACTTTTTAGGAAGCCTGTATTTATTAAGCCCTAAAAAGGATTGCATAATGTTAAGTTTTATAGTGTATTGAATATTGAAGAAAGGATAATGATTTAAAGGATTGAATTAATGGATGACTTTTCACCTTCAGATTTAAAAACAATCTTGCACTCTAAACGCGCTAACATGTATTACCTCGAATATTGCAGGGTGATGCAAAAAGATGGACGTGTGCTTTATCTTACAGAAGCTAAAAACGAAAATCAGTATTTCAATATTCCAATCGCTAACACAACCGTTTTACTATTAGGTAACGGTACATCAATAACCCAAGCGGCGATGCGAATGTTAGCCCAAGCGGGTATATTAGTTGGCTTTGCTGGTGGCGGAGGCACACCATTACATATGGCCTGCGAAGTAGAATGGTTTACACCACAAAGTGAGTATCGCCCAACAGAGTATCTTCATGGATGGTTACAGTTTTGGTTTGATGATGAAAAGCGACTAAAGGCCGCAAAAACGTTTCAACAAGCACGCATCAATTATTTACAAAAAGTGTGGCAAAAAGACCGCGATTTAAAATGCGAGGGGTTCGATTTTAACAGCGAGCAAATACAAAACGCATTAAGCACCTTTCATATCCGCACCGATGCAGCAAAAAAACAATCAGACTTACTATTAACCGAAGCACAGCTTACCAAAGTGCTATACAAATATGCTGCCAATAATATCAATGTCGAGGGTTTTAAACGCGAGCATCACCCAGATAAAAATAGCACTAGTAAAGGCAACGACTTTTTAAATCATGGTAATTACTTAGCATATGGCCTAGCCGCAAGTTGTTTATGGGTACTAGGCATACCCCATGGTTTTGCGGTCATGCACGGTAAAACACGGCGCGGGGCTTTGGTATTTGATGTAGCCGATTTAATTAAAGACGCCATCGTGCTGCCTTGGGCGTTTATTTGTGCCAAAGAAAATGCCACCGAGCAAGAGTTTCGTCAACAAGTATTACAAGCTTTTACTGACCACAAAGCGCTCGACTTTATGTTTGAAACCGTCAAACAAATTGCCTTACAAGATTATTCAAAACAAGACATTGAGGCACAAAATCTATGATGGTCACGTTTGTCTCACAATGTGAAAAAAACGCGCTAAAGAAAACCCGCCGCGTACTTGATGCCTTCGCCAACCGCATAGGCGACAACACATGGCAAACTCTTATCACAGAAGATGGCTTACTTACCGTTAAAAAAATGCTGCGTAAAACAGCGAGCCGAAGCACTGCTGTAAGTTGCCATTGGATCAGAAGCCGCTCACGAAGTCAGTTATTGTGGATCGTAGGAAATAGATTGAAATTTAATGAACAAGGTATAGTGCCTGTTAATCGAACCTCACTTAATTTAGAGCATAAAGAGTGGGAACAAGGCTGGTATTTAAATGAAATAGTCGTTTTGGCATCAAGTATTGCGGGATTATTTCATGACTTTGGTAAAGCTAATGATTTGATTCAGCAAAAATTAAAAGGGTTAACTGAATCAAAAGGGGAGCCTTATCGCCATGAATGGGTATCACTGCGTTTATTTGAAGCATTCACCAAAGGGAAAATAGATAACGATTGGCTAATTCAATTAGCGAGTGTTTTTGAAAATGGTCAAGGTGTTGAAGTAGAAAAACAAGTGCTCAGTAACCTGTTTATTGATGGGGAAGGAAGTCAACACGTATTTAACGACCTTGCACCTTTTGCAAAGTTAGTTGGCTGGTTGATCGTATCGCATCATCGCCTGCCTATGGCTAATGGTGATGCTGTCCAAATTAAAGATATTGATAAGTGGTTGTCTCATTGCTTTGATTGTCATTGGAATTCAGCTAATGCTATCGACCTTGATAAATACAGTGCCAAAACAATTTCACAAAACTGGCTTTTTGCCCACGGCACGCCTTTTGTCAGTAAACCTTGGCAACACAAAGCAAGCCGTTTAGCAAAGCGGGCTTTAAATACGCCTTTATTATTTTCTGGTGAAATAAATTGGTTTGAACAACGTTTTGTCAGCCATATGGCGAGATTGTCGCTAATGCTTGCTGATCACTACTATTCCTCATTGCCAATTGAAAAGTCAAAAACAGTGGGGCGAGATAAACAATACAAAGCGATCGCC
>CAJXIT010000464.1 GCA_913054055.1 uncultured Thalassolituus sp. | reverse complement strand
CGCTTGGATTTCCGGGTTATTCACCGTGATACATTAAAAATAAATCCACAATATTATCTGGAATACTGGCACAGACTTGTTTGCTTAGTTTTTCATCGTCATCAATATCTGAAAATGCTTCATCCTCTGCATTTAAACCTGATGCATATAGGACTGGGAACAGAAGTTCTGCTGCATTTTCTTCATGCTCTCCATACCAATGATCTGTCTGCTCTAGGGTTAATAGCATAAATCCAATGGCCCAGCTCTCTAGGGGAGCGGCTTCATCGTCTTCATCAGCTTCCACATTTAGATCGCACGGCACAGGAAAGGTTTGACCCGACTCTACTAGTTCTATTATTTCTTTTTGCAGGGTGGCAATCAGTAGTGAGATTGCTTCTTGTTGTTCTGAAGAGGCCCACTGCGGCTTGCCATTAAAAGTGAATGCTAGGATCTCTTCCCACGCTAAAGGCTTTGGTCCCACCGCATTGGCAGTTAAAAAACCGTGTAAAGTGAAAAAGTCCAATCCTTCATTGATTTCTGCTTGATCCTCTAAAAATAGAGCAAGGGTTTCTAATTGATCTTCATTCAGTGCGGCAAGAGTGGTCATGGTTAAGATCCCTTAGCTTGTAATTGGTCTGCAGACTGCTTTATGCTGAAGTATATCAGTTGATGGCCGAATTCAAAATTATGCAAAACCCAAAAGTGACTTTAGATCAGTGGCGAACATTGCAAGCAGTGGTGGATCATGGCGGTTATGCGCAAGCTGCCGAGGCTCTGTTCAAAAGTCAATCATCTATCAGTTATACGGTTTCTAAGTTGCAAGAACAACTGGGTATGGAGTTATTGCATATAGAAGGTCGAAAAGCGGTGTTAACGGACTCTGGTAAGGCTTTATTACAAAAGTCGAGACAGCTATTAGAGCAAGCAATTGAGTTGGAAGAGGTGGCCACTAGCCTTGGTCAGGGCTGGGAAGCGGAAGTGGCTATGGCCATGGACATCATTTTTCCAAAAGAAATTTTAATTAATGCATTTAAGCGCTTTTCTCCTGATAGCAACGGTTGCAAAGTACTTGTGAGAGAAGAGGTGTTATCTGGTGCAGCAGAGGTTCTATTAGAGAAAAAGGTACAACTCTCTATATGTCCATGGGTGCCACCCGGGTTCATGGGAGATAAGTTAATGGATATTCAGCTGGTGGCGGTAGCTCATCCTGATCACCCGTTGCACAAATTGGGTCGCAAAATAAATACGGATGACTTAAGTCGTCATACACATATTGTGATCAAAGACTCTGGCATTAAGCAAGAGCGGGACTCAGGTTGGTTAGGTACCGATTTACGCTGGACGTTTAGCAGCTTTGAAAGTGCTCGCGCATTTCTTACCAGTGGTTTGGGGTTCTCATGGATTCCCGTGCATGAGGCCGCTGCTCTAATTGAATCAGGCAAGCTTAAGGTGCTGGATTTGGATGTTGAGTATAAAAAGCATGGCACTTTATTTTTAGTGTATGCCAATAAAAATGTAATGGGGCCAGCCACTCAATTGTTAGCCGATGCAATTAAAGCGTGTACAAAGCAGTATTTGGCGACTCAGCCTAAATTTCAGTGATTCTAATCTTGCCATTGGTCATTTTCATTTGTTGCAACAAATGGCATAGAGTACCAATAGTAGCCACCATTAATTGCTGGAGCTGTGCAGTTGTATCGGCTCCTTCCAAAGGGTAATTTCCCTTCATACTGTGCATTGATGATCAATGTAGTGTCGGTCATTCTGACCTCTGAATAAATTTTCTTTCCAGCAAAAAAACAGTTTAATTGTGTGTGGCGAATATTATGTTTATTAATGATTAACTCAAGCGTAGGGGCTTGATCACCAACTTTACGAACGGTATTGAAAGGTTTTTCGGAATATATTTCAAATGCTTGGCTATTTAGTTTGGTTTTTAAGGTTGCCATGTTTGCATACACCCCTGATGCCGGAAAGCGGGGTATAGATTGCCAATTGGTGGTGTGGTTAATTGGCCCTGATTGTTGAGAGAAACCCAAATACCCCATTGATTGAGTTAATTTCTTAAGGTCTTCATTAAACTCACCATATGGGTAAGCCAGCCATTTTGGTGTTTTTCCTAACTTTGCTTCTAATTTGTGTTGAGCGGCCTGAATATCTTGTTTGATTCTGTCTTGCCACGCTTTCTTAGATTCGTTTTTCTCGCGCTTAAGCAGATGCCAATGGCTTTGAGTGTGGTTAGCAATGGTCGCACCATTGTGTTTCATTTCTTTCAGTTCATCCCAAGACAGAATAAATCCATTTTTTGAGGACTTGATATCTTTGGGGTTTACAAAAATTGTAAAGGGCCAGCCACGTTGTTTTAAAAGTGGGAAGGCATTTTCATAAATTGACCGGTAATTATCATCAAAGGTGATGGCTAGGGTGTTTGATTTGAAAGCCACACCTAACTTAATCTGATTGATCATGGTTTCTAAAGGTAATACTTGGAAGCCTTGTGACTCAATCAGTGCTAAATGCTCTTCAAACTTTTGCGGGCTGATACTGGTCACCGCTGGTGTATGTGAGTTCACATGATGATATTGAAGAATGACCCCGTGTTGTATGGTTTGTCCAAAGCTTGTG
>CAJXIT010000463.1 GCA_913054055.1 uncultured Thalassolituus sp. | reverse complement strand
AATGACTTAAACAATCTAAAAATAGTATTCAACACACTTGTCCACAGAATCTGTGGATAACCTTTTTAAGTTATTCATACAGATATGCCTGAGATCTTTAACCAGGTCAAGCTTTGCGTTAGATCTAATGGTAATTTCTTGCGTTAATCTAGGAATATCGTAATATTGCTAAAAAACAAATACAGATCCTTAATATTGAAACTATTTATCCTTCTCGCTTCGCTATTAACCCTTACAGGCTGCGATAACTTTGGCAAGCAATCTGTACTAGCCGATCCTGCGATCCCCTCAATGAGGACGCCAGAGCTATCTTCGCTTGGATTTCTAAATGCCATATACGTCGATCGCGACGTAGAAAAAGCCAAACTGTTCGTTGATGACTCAATGAAAGATATCCTTTCACACTATTACATTGCCGCGTCAGTGCAGCGCCATGTACTCAATTTGTCGTTAACTGATGTTGAGATGGAAGTTGACGAAGTTGATATCGATTTTTTCCGAAAAACAACTGAAGATGTCACCGTAATCGTGAAGATTATGGGATTGCGTGGTGGCCAGTTTTGGGTCGATGATCGAACATTGCGCTTGAATAAACGCAAAGGGAAGTGGATTATCAAGCCCGTCGCTCGTTAGGCATGTGGTTTTATTTAATGGCGGGCATCATTTCGGTTTTACTGCTTATTTCAATGATGGATTAGCATATAGGCGATAGCCGAATTTAAAAAAGCCTTCAAAATTGAAGGCTTTTTCATTTAGCTGTTAATACAAAGATGTCCAGTCTATTTTTAACATACCTTCACGAACGCGCTGAGGGTGATTGCCCACATCAATGCGTTTAATCTCTTCACCGGTTTCATAACTAACGACTGATACTTGATCGGTTGCACTCCAAGAAATTAAACAGTTTTTGCCTGAACGATCTGATACGGCCCAATAGGGTTTTTCACCCAAACCCTTAAGAATTTTATAGTCAAAGGTTTCACGATCCACAATAGCCACATAATCGCTCATGGTGCCTGCCACACATAGTTTAGAGTCGTCGGCACTCATTGCCAAACCATGGTGAGCCGAATCATTTACATAACTGATTTTAGGGGTTAACGGAACCAAATTTGGTAGCTCAGCCAAGCGAGTCACTTTTTCTGTTTCCATATCAAACTCAATTAAGCCATGAAGAAACGAAAGCTGAAAATAGAAAAACCTAAAATCACTGGTATGAGCCATAGGGCGAATGGCTGGGCTTAGGTGACCCAACCCAGCTTCTTCTAATTTTGTTTTAATATCAAAATCTTTTACGATTTCATTTTCATGGGTGTCATAAACCAAAAACTTGCGTTCACCACGTGTGGTGTCACGTAACAGTTTTCCATCAAATGGCATAAACACATAACCGATGCTGGAGTGATAAAGCAGCTTGCCGTCATCCGAATAAAGGTTTTCGTGCGGTGAGTTCCCTGTTGGAAATTTTGATTCTTCTTCACCGGTGCGAACATTTAATAAATGCACCACATTACCGGTAGACGCAGATACGGCTACCTGAGTCCCGTCAGGAGAAAGCGCCATGTGATCAGAACGTGCGCCATCTACTTTAAAACGCCAAACCAATTCACCAGTTGCTAAATCCAGTGCCACCACATCAGCAAAACTTGGGCGAGAAACAATTAGCAGCTCTCCATCATTGGTGCTGTACATATCATCCACAAATTGATCATTGCCTTCACCAATCAGCTGGCGGATGCCTAAAAAGATAATATGATCACCTGGTTTGCTCCATAATTCTTCCATGCGTTCTTGATAGTCAGGAATGCCATTGATACGGCCTAGCACGTCATAATTATCGCCATCAATGACATCTATGGTGCCGTCCCAATTGTTGCCCACAAAAATTGCAGGGCGCAAACCATCAGGATATTGATTAACGTCTCCCGGCTCAGTAGGTTCTGGCTCAGGCGTTTCCTCTGCTGGTACATCAATTTTAAATAGCCATTGTAGCCAACCTAAAAAATCAGCAGACGCGGGTGCGCTGGTAAAAGTTAATACACTGAATAAAAGCAGCGGGGCCGTTGCCTTGTGTAAATGTGTTCTCATGAAGTGTCCCTCTTTATTTTTATTTTGGATTATCAACAAATAATCCAGCGCTGAAGTGTAGAGGGGGTGATTAAAATCAGGCTATGCAATTATTTAAAATGTATGTATTTGCATAGAGGTAGGCGAGGACTGGCTAGATTAAAATAATTGCGACTAATGCTTTTTTGTTAGGGGAGGTTTGGAGCGAATTTAGCAATAAATTCCAATGGATTTTCATATGAAAGTTCATTGGCTGGATAATTTTTATTTCATGTATTTGTAGTCAATTATGTCGATTTTCTATTTCTCAGACTGCATATGGTACGAAGTCATTTAAATAACCTCTGAGCCAGAATGGCTAGCCAGTTTATAGGTCGGAGTGATTATTCAAGTATTTAATATCTCACTTGAGTTTCATAGATAAATTCTTTACAGGGATAAAATACTTGCCATTTTTACAGTGAGTTAGCTATTAATGGACTGATTGCCTACTTTATAGATGCTCATAATCTTCTCTTTTAAATACAGTTTAATGATGCGCT
>CAJXIT010000462.1 GCA_913054055.1 uncultured Thalassolituus sp. | reverse complement strand
GTAAGGCAAGTGTATTCAGAATTATCAAACCTTAGTACATTCCGAGACTCTGAAGCACTGTCTAATGCAACGTTCTGGGCAGGAAAACGATTTGATCGAGCAAACTATGATATCCACTTTTTAGATTCTGACATTGTTTTCTTATCGGGCACCGGTGCGGGTGTTTATGATGTTCAGTTAGCTGATGATTGGAAAGCGAATTTCTCAATTTATGGTCGGGATTTTGGTGAGATTGATAGCTCATCTACGGATGTCGAAAATTACATTGCTACCATGAATAACTGGGTAGGTCAGTGGCAGTTTATGTTAAGTGGTATGACTGCTGCTGATAACCAAGAATTAACGCAAAATGCCGCTGATAAAGGTATCCATGCGTTAGTGGCTTACCATGCGAATAGCTTTTACGGGTTGGGCGATGGTTTTTCTAAATCAGGCATTCTTCTGGGTGATGGCTTAGGCGCAGAGCTGAAGGGTATTGGTTCAAATGGTTCACTCACTCAAGATGCGCAAGCAGTACGTGCATTTACTTACGGTGTGACTCGCTTTGCTGATAACTGGCGTGCTGCGCCATCATTTATGGCAGAGTACAGCCAAGATCGATTTGAAAAAAATGATGAATTCGCTTGGGCGACAGTTAACCTTAGGTTGGCGCAAGAGTTCACTGAGAATTTTGAAATGGTTTATGAAGGTTCATACCAGTACATGGACTTAGATAACGCAACAGATAAAGCGAGTGGTAGCTTTTATAAAGCGACAATTGCGCCAACTTTGAAGCTATCTACAAGCCAAGGTTTCTTTGACCGACCTGAATTACGTTTTGCGGTGAGCTATGTAGATTGGAGTGAAGACTTGGACAATTTTTCAGTAAGCACTGCTGCGGATGCGGCAACAATGGGAGAGGGCGGTGAAGTGCTCTTCGCTCTTCAAATGGAAACTTGGTTTTAGGTCGTCACTTTAAAGTGTAGTGATTAAAAACAAAGACTTCGCCAGCCTATCTAGGCTGGCGAAATTGTATTAGCAAGTTTCTCTTTCAATATTTTGAAAAGTAAGCACAACCTTACTCATCTCATGACCTTGGTTTTTAATTCGTTCTAACAGTAACTTAGCGGCATTTTCACCTGCTTTATCAAAGGCATAACTAAACGTCGATAACGTCGGGCTGCAAACAGAAGCCAGTTCATCATTACCAACGCCTAGTATTTTTATTTCTTTTCCTGGAGTCATACCGCTTTCATTAATGGCTCGTAAAGCGCCAACGGCAATTCTGTCGGTTGCACAAAAAATACCATCAATATTGTTGAAATTGGCTAGGCACTCTTTTGCTGTTGAATAGCCTGACTCAATAGAGAAATCACCACGAGAATGAAACAGTAGTGGTAACTGATTAAACTCCAGTGCTTCTGTTAGACCTTGGGAACGCAGCTTATCAACCGCAACATCATCACCTTGAACCCCAATGAAGCCAACGCTCTTACAGCCTTGTGCGATAAGGCGGCTTCCTGCCTCAAAGCCAACACGGTAGTCATCATGGACAATGCTTGGAATGTTATGCATTGAGCCATCTTGCCCAACTAAAATGACAGGAACATTAGAATTTTGGATAGCGTTAACCAGCACTTTGTCTAAGTGGGTCGCGTATAAAATGATCCCTTCTACACGCTTCTGGTTAAAAATTTGTATGTACTCTAGTTCCTTTTGGTGCTCTTGATGAGTACTGGCGAGTAATACATGCTTTCCTGCTTTTTCGAGGATACTGGTTAACCCGTCAATGCCTAAAGCTGTGGCATGGGAAGAGACGCGTGAAACAATCACACCCACCAAATTTGTCTTCTGTGATTTAAGATCTTTGGCAACTTGATTAGGTACATAACCACACTCAGAAATTGCTTTCTGGACCTTTATTTTGGTCGCATTTTTTACGCCGTATTCATCGTTGATGACACGTGAAACTGTTGATTTTGATACCCCAGCTATGAGGGCGACATCATGTAGGCTTGCCATCTGAATTTATCCGTTTGATTGTTCTTTTAATAAGTTGGGATTGTTTGCAGATTTTCATCAACAATCTACTTTATAAGAATAATTCTACCGTGCTTAGCTCTTGTTATGGAGCCTTTTTACTGATCAATTTCACACTATTTGCTGTTTATCTTTGACGATTACTATTCGATCAGCAAAAATTAGTTCTGCAAACGTTCCCAATAAAAGATTCAAGCGTAGACAAATTAGATATAACTGGGGTATGTCATGAATTATCCATTAATAGCAAAGCAGCTATTAGATCACTTAGGTGGCAAAAACAATATTACCGCACTTGCGCACTGTGCAACTCGCTTACGTTTAGCGGTCGCGGACGAGTCTTTAATTAATGAAAGTGAAATAGATAACTTAGAAGGTGTTAAAGGGCAGTTTAAAGTTGCGGGTCAGTACCAAGTTATTTTTGGGTCTGGCATCGTGAACCAAGTGTATGCAGAGATGGCAAAACTGACAGGCATGAGTGATATGTCGACCAATGATGTCGCTTCTGCAGGTACTGAAAATCAAAACATTGTACAGCGTGCAGTGAAAGGTCTTTCCGACATTTTTGTACCTATTATTCCAGCTATTGTA
>CAJXIT010000461.1 GCA_913054055.1 uncultured Thalassolituus sp. | reverse complement strand
GGTCACGAACTCAGGTTTTACCTGATGTTTTGTGAATTCCTATGTCCATTGGCAAAAAAATGACGTATAAAGGTAGACACGAAAAGGTAATCCTAATTACCTGTATAAAAACGCAACAATGGCTTAGGCCAAAATAATAAAAAATAACAACAAGAGAACTGGGCGAATGACTTCAAAGAAAGTAATCCAAACCCGTGGTCGAAAGAAATATTTAGCGGCGGCCATCCCTTTAATTTTAGCAACACAAGCCAACGCAGTTGAATTCAACTTCGGCGACGTAGAGATGAGCTTAGATTCTCAGCTTACTTTAGGTTCTAGCTGGAGAATGGAAGACCAAAGTGCCAGCTTGATTCAAGGCATTGAAGGCTCAGCAACAAATGCAGAAAACAATAATGATGGTGATTTGAACTTTGAAAAAGGCGATGCTTTTTCTCAAGTTTTCAAGGGAACCCATGACTTTCAGATTTCATACGAAAACTTCGGTGCTTTTATTCGTGGTAAATATTGGTACGACGCACTCTTAGAAGATGGCGAAGCGGCAGACGGTTCTAAGTTCAGCGATGAAAATGGAAGCGATTATGCAAAATTCTCAGGTGCACAAATCTTAGATGCATTTGTATACGGTGAGTTTGAATTAGGTGAAATGCCGTTAGATCTTCGCTTAGGTAAGCAAGTATTAAGCTGGGGTGAATCTACGTTTATTCAAGGTGGTATCAACCAAACCAACCCATTTGATGTATCAGCATTGCGCCGCCCAGGTGCCGAGCTGAAAGAAGGTCTAATTCCAGTAAATATGGCGTTTGCTAGCTTGGGTGTCACCGAAAACTTAAGTGCTGAAGCGTTTTATCAAATTGGCCATCAAGAAACTGTAATACCTCACTGTGGTACTTATTTTGGTACCAACGATTATGCCCCTGAAGGTTGTGGCCCTGTAGAAACGGCCGCTGGTAACGTAAGCCGTGACAGCGCTTTTGGTGCAGATGGCATTAAGAGTCCGAATGGTGATGATCAGTTTGGTGTGGCGTTCCGTTATTTCTCTGAATCATTGGATACAGAATTTGGCTTATTTGCTATGCAAATAGACAGTCGTGTTCCATTAGTGAGTGGACGAAAATCCGTTCTTGATGAAGTAGGTGTTGTTTTAGGTGTTGATTTAACTGGCGGTAATGGCTCAAATTTCAGTGGCTTATATGCAGCGTTTAAAGAAGGCGTTGCAGCAAAAGACGAAGACCTAGTGGCAGGCATGGCTGCTGCTAGTTTAGCAAGCTGGGCAATTGTTGAGGATGCCGCTTCGACTAGCCCTACAGGAACATATTCAGCACTTCAGATTGCAACTGCGCAGGGACTTTATGCCGCAGGTAGTGCCGCTGTTGCTGGTGGTGCACTTGCCGGAATGATTACAGATCAGGGGGCGGCTGCCAGCTCTGGTTTGATTACACCTATGACATATTTTGTTGAATACCCTGAAGACCAACAGCTTGCAGGTATTTCGTTTGCGACAAATATTGCTGGTGTAGCAGTGTCTGGTGAGCTAACTCACAAACTTGATGTACCATTTCAAATCAATGCCACTCAATTATTAGCCACTGGTTTACAGACTGATGCTACTTATGCATTGAATTATGCCGGTGCTTTCCAGCAAGGGTTGATAGATAACAGTATTGCCGATCCAACAAATCCCGCTAATGCTGCGGCCGTTGCTGCTATCATGGCCGGTGCAGATGCATTTGCTCGAGGTGAAGTTGCTACTGCTCTAGGCTCTTACGGTATCGAAGCACTTGATTTGGCTGACGGCGAAGCATTAAGCGGCTTTAAAATGTTTGATGTGACTCAGTTCCAAGTAACGGCTATTAAACTGTTTGATCAAGTATTGGGTGCTAACCGTTATGCGTTAGTAGCAGAAGCTGGTGTAACGTATGTTCATGACTTTGATGAAGACGGCGACCTTAAATTTGATGGTAACGGCGATGGCTTAGACACAGTAACAGAAGTTTCATCTGGCTACCGTTTACGCTTATCAGGTGATTACTCTGATGTATTTGCGGGTGTAAACTTATCTCCAGTATTGTCATTTGCTCATGACGTGGATGGTGTAGCCCCTGCTCCTGGCGGTAACTTCCTAGAAGATAGAAAAACAATTGGCTTAGCACTTAATGCTGAATACGCCAATATGTACACAGCGGGTATTTCTTACACCATGTATGAAGGGTCGCTAACAAACAATCTAGATGACCGTGACTATGCAGCTGTGACTCTAGGCGTACAATTCTAATTATCTACTACAATAAAAATAATTTATCGTCAGCCGTCTAAATTGGCTGGCGATTTTAATAGGATAAAAATATGAAATTGATGACATTTACCGCGTCAGCTTTGGCATTGGCCATGGCAGCCGGTACGGCATATGCCAAAGTAGCGCCAGCGGAAGCGGCAAAATTAGGCAAAAGCCTAACGGCAATTGGTGCAGAAAAAGCAGGCAATAAAGCAGGTACAATCCCAGCTTATACCGGTGGCTTAGCGTCTAACCCTTCTGCTGATCCATATAAAAATGCACTTTCAAATGAAAAGCCTTTATTTGTAATTGATAAGTCTAACTTGGATAAATACAAGGCAAAC
>CAJXIT010000460.1 GCA_913054055.1 uncultured Thalassolituus sp. | reverse complement strand
CTTCTCGTGGGTTGTCTCTAGGTATGCACCTTGAAAACTGGCCACCAGCTAGTTTGAAAAAAGATGACAAAGCACTTGCCTAAGGCAGGTACGAGGTAAGGAATTAAACATGCGCCATCGTAAAAGTGGTCGTCACTTAAACCGAACTAGTTCTCATCGTCAAGCTATGTTTAAAAACATGGCCGTGTCTTTGATTGAACATGAGATCATTAAAACTACTTTGCCTAAAGCAAAAGAGTTACGTCGTGTTGCAGAACCGTTAATCACGCTAGCAAAAGAAGATTCTGTTGCTAACCGTCGTTTAGCGTTCTCACGCACTCGCTCTAAAGAAGCTGTTGGTAAACTATTCGGCGAACTTGGTCCTCGTTACCAAGAGCGTACAGGTGGTTACCTTCGTATTCTTAAGTGCGGTTTCCGTGCAGGCGACAACGCTCCTATGGCTTACGTAGAGCTTGTAGATCGTCCGGTAGCTGAAGAAGTTGTTGAAGAATCTGCTGAAGATTAATCAACACTTTTAAAGTGAACGATAAAAAAGGCACCCTGTTTATTCAGAGGTGCCTTTTTTATTGCCTGAATTTAACATAAATATTTAAGTAGTATCTATCATGACAGAAATGAAAACATTAACCGTTACAGGCTATTTGGAAGGCCTTTCTTTTTTGCTTTTATTGGGCCTGGCTTTGCCTTTGCGACATTATTTTGATCTGGTTGAGCCTGTTCGCTATATCGGTATGGCCCATGGCGTATTATTTATTGCGTATGTTGTGGTACTGATGTCGACAGCATCAAAAGTTAAAATGCCTTTATGGGGAATGCTCGGAGGTGTGATAGCAGCATTTCTGCCGTTTGGTCCATTTATATTTGATCGTATGCTGAAAAAAGCCATCGTCTCAAAATAATGTTATGCACGTTGCAGGATAATAGTGACTTACATTCTGTTGATAGGTGAGATGTTTGAACGTTGAAATGCAGCCCTAATACTCGTGTATTGGGGCTTTATTGATTTAATAAGATGAATAAACAATAAACCAGTTTGTAAGTAGGCTGATATTATTTTAAATACTCATCGTATTTTTCAATGTAATCGTTCATGTTAGCAAGTAGCATAGAACGATATTGTGAAGTGAAGTATTCAATGGCTTCTACTTTATTTTTGTCCGCTTCTTCTTTGCTTTCGGCTGACGAAGCAACGATGAATGCGTTAAATCGAGCGGCAGCATACAGCATGCTAGCGCTGACTTTACCTAGATCATGATCGCTAGTTAGCTCGTTTGCGACTTTAATAAATGCATCAGTGCGTTTAAAAAAATCTTTGTCCATTTTTTGAATGGTTTTTTCTTTGTTTTGATCTGACATGGTTTTCTCACTATTTATAAGTCGGTTGCTTGATGCTCGAAGCAGTAACGATTTCGACCTGGTTGTTTAATATGCTTGTTTGATGCTGATTAAAGTAATTCGCAGCGCGGTGCGAAAGAACTTCAATTATTCAGCTTCTATTTTAACATTGGCTTTAAGAATTTGGCGGTATGACTGCCTTTAACTTTAGCTACTTGCTCAGGTGTGCCTTCAGCTATGATATTACCTCCACCGGAGCCGCCTTCTGGTCCAAGGTCGATGATCCAGTCGGCTGTTTTCACTACATCAAGATTATGTTCGATTACGACGATTGTATTACCATGATCACGTAGCCTGTGCAGTACGGTTAACAATTGCTCAATGTCATGGAAGTGCAAGCCAGTAGTAGGCTCATCTAGAATATAAAGCGTCTGGCCTGTATCGCGTTTGCTTAACTCTTTTGCTAGCTTGACTCGTTGTGCTTCGCCACCTGACAGGGTAGTAGCATTTTGTCCTAGTCGAATGTAGCTAAGCCCTACATCCATTAAGGTATCAAGTTTTCGTTTAAGGGCTGGTATGGCGCTGAAAAATTCACAGGCATCTTCTACTGTCATATCCAATACTTCATGAATATTTTTTCCCTTATAGCGAACGTCTAAGGTTTCTCGATTGTAGCGCTTACCTTGGCATACATCACAAGGCACATAGACATCTGCTAAGAAATGCATTTCTACTTTTATGACGCCATCACCTTGGCATGCTTCACAGCGCCCACCTTTTACATTAAAACTAAAGCGGCCGGCTTTGTAGCCGCGTGAGCGTGCTTCTTCCGTTCCTGTGAACAAATCGCGAATAGCGGTAAAGATTCCAGTGTAAGTGGCTGGATTTGACCTTGGTGTTCGACCAATCGGGCTTTGGTCTATGTCGACACACTTATCAAAGTTATCCATGCCCTCAACTGATTCATGTTCAGCAGCTTTTAAAGTGGTGGCCTTATTTAATTCTGTTGCGGCCAGTGGGAACAGAGTTTGGTTAATTAAAGTGGATTTACCACTGCCAGACACACCTGTTATACAGGTCATGACCCCAACTGGAATATTTAATGTGACGTTATTTAAATTATTACCGGAAGCCCCAATTAAGGTCAGCTGTTTTCCATCAATGGCAGTGTTTCTTTTTTCAGGGATTTCTATTTTTCTTTTCCCTGTTAAAAACTGACCTGTTATGGAATCTTTACATTTTTCAATTTGCTTTGGTTTGCCAGCATAAATGACTTCACCACCATGTACG
>CAJXIT010000459.1 GCA_913054055.1 uncultured Thalassolituus sp. | reverse complement strand
AGTGGGTATAAGAGTCAAAATCAAGCCATATGAAGGTATAAGATTGAGGTTTCAGAATGATTAAAAATTGGATACTTATTTTTTAAAAAATAGTTAATGTAAAGAGGAGAGAGCATTGTGATGGCCAGTGGCCATTATTATCTTAATCTAAAGAAGATTGCTGCACTTTGGTTAAAAAATCATTGTTCAATGCAGCGTGCATGCGGCGTTCGTATCGGTCCGATTTAATGGCAAAGTACATGGCAATCATACAGGCTGCCACCACGCTATATAGCAACATAAAGCTGGCACTATATACACCTACTAGATCGACCCCTACACCGAATAACACTGGTAATGTAAATCCACCAACAGCACCTAACATGGCCACTGTGCCACCCACGCTACCCATTTGATTGGGGTAGTAGTCATGAATCATTTTGTAAACTGAAGCTCGGCCAAATCCTTGTGCTAAACCAATTATGACAATCAGCACATTAAATACCGTTAAATTAATACTAATGTTTAAGTGTACATCCCGCTCAACTCCATGAATCACCATGGTAGTTGGAGGGTAACTTAAAAAGAATAAACAAATTAAACAGATCCAAAACACCCACCAGTTAACCGTACGGCCACCGTATTGGTCGGCATACCAGCCTCCCAATGCCCGTATCAAGCTTGAGCTAGTAGCAAACACTAATGTCCAAGCCATGGCTTCCTGAATAGTCAAATTGTATGCATTTACATAATAAAGTGGTAACCAAAGCAGAAGCGCTAAAAAAGAGCCGAAAACAAAATAGTAATATAAGGATAAGCGCCAGACGTTTAGACTTTTTAATGGTTTAAGGTAAAACGAAAAATCATGCTTAGGTTGATTAAATATCTGTGAATGCCTAGGTGCTAAAAACATAAAAAGAACCAATATGGCGATCATGCCTAAAGCAAAAGCCGGTCCCACATAGCGCAAACCAAATTGATCAATGATATACGGAGCTAATAATAGGGTGATTGCTGCCCCGGCATTACCTGCTCCGAAAACGCCCATGGCTGTGCCCTGCTGATTGGTTCCAAACCATTGGCTCACATAATGAATGCCAATAGTGAATGACACACCTGAAATACCAATTAATAAACCCATCAGGGCATAACCAAAAAAACTATCTACATAATTTAATAAAAAAAGTGGAGGTAGGGTTAACAGCATTTGAATAATGAATAAATTTCGGCTAGAAAAATATTCACACAAAAAACCTGCTGGCCAGCGTAAAAGTGCACCGGTAATGATCGGACTAGAGACCAATAAACCATATTGGGTGGCGCTAAGTTGAAGTATGGGCTCTAAATGAATGCCTAATACTGCATATAGTGTCCAGATTGAAAAGTTAGCGGCAAATGCCATGGTTGACATTATGAGGGCTAGTTTCGATTCGTCATTCATATACATTCTCCGTAACCATATTAGTAGAGCTTACATAGGGAATTAAAAGCAATAACCCTAATGCCTTTTAGGTTCTAAAACTCCGCATTCAACCTACTCATATATGGGTAGTGTCTGCGCGCAATCCTTGATAGTTAGAGTGTAAACTTGTATTTCATGGATTATCACTAACGGGGTATAGCGAAGCTCGCTTCGGTTAAGCTGGCTCCTGGGGCTTTAAAAATTCTTGATGTGCATCAAGTCATTGTTTCTCTATAGACCTAAATTGGCAGTCAGATACTTATTTTTCAAGCTAATACAAATGGAGGAATCTATATGAGTGAAAGCACAAAGTTGAATTTACTAAAACTCAGCGATCCTAAAATAAAAACCTTGCATATTACTTGGTTTGCATTCTTTTTAACGTTTGTTGTGTGGTTCTCACATGCACCGATGCTGGCATTCATTAAAGAAGCATTTGATCTAACTACCCAGCAAGTTAAAGCGTTATTAATTTTAAACGTAGCCTTAACAATTCCGGCGCGAATTGTGATTGGTATATTGGTTGATAAATATGGCCCTAGGGTGGTGTATTCCAGTTTGCTGATTTCCTCTTCTTTCCTTTGCTTTGCGTTCGCCATGGCACAAACCTATGAGCAATTAGCACTATTCCGCTTCTTGTTAGGTTTTGTAGGAGCCGGCTTTGTGATCGGCATCCGTATGGTAGGTGAATGGTTCCCTGCTAAACAAGTGGGTGTAGCAGAAGGCATTTACGGCGGCTGGGGTAACTTTGGTTCTGCAGCAGGCGCCATGACGTTACCAACTATTGCATTAGCATTTGGTGGTGAAAATGGTTGGAGATACGCATTAGCCTTAACTGGCGCCATGACATTTGTTTACGGTATTTTTTACTACACTCAAGCGCGTAATACACCAAAAGGCTCTACTTACTTCAAACCTAAAAAATCAGGCGGTTTAGAAGTCACCAGCATGAAAGATTTATACTTTTACCTTTTCATGAACGTACCTATGTACCTTGCTTTGGCTGTATTGGCTTGGAAACTTTCTCCAGCGGGCGTGGCCTTGTTTTCTGAGAACATGATGTACGGTTTATGGGCGGTTCTAGGTTTATTATTTGTGGTACAAACCAAATCCATTTGGCATGTAAACCATGAACACTTAAAAGAAGGCGTGCCTGAAATTGAAAAATACAATTTCAAGCAAGTTGCGATT
>CAJXIT010000458.1 GCA_913054055.1 uncultured Thalassolituus sp. | reverse complement strand
GCACGCACTAAGGCGTCTTGAGCAGATACCAAGTCTTTCTCTTTGATATTTATCTTAGAAAGCAGGTCGTAACATTGTACATATTTTGGGTGCTCTTTTATGGTGTGTTCAAGAACTCGCTTAGATGAATCGTATTTTTCTAAATTGAACAGGCAGGTAGCTTTGCCTAAAAGTGCCCAGTTGATTTCCCTTTCATGCAATATCACTTCGTATAAATTCAACGCGTCTTCATAGGCCTTCATGCCCATAAGAGCGCGGCCTTTTATGCGCAAAATCTTTAATGCCAGCCTTGGGTGCTTTTTAATGTATTCATCGCATAACTGAATAGTTTTACGCTTGGCCTGCATATCTATGGTTTCATAAATGGGCCTAAGGATCTCTTTAACGGTGAGAATACGGGTTAAACGCTGGCGCATCACGTCTATGGTAAAAGGTTTGGTCACATAGTCATCAGGTTCGTATTCAATGGCACCCATTACCATATCCATGGCGTTTTCACCTGTGAGCATAACAAAAGTAGAGGTGGCTTTTAGACGGTGGGTAAAGCGGGCTTCTTCTAAGATTTGCTGGCCATCTCGGCCACGGCCAAGGTTGTAATCGCTGATTACTAAATCATAGTCATTATTAACAATGAACTCGGTGGCTTCATCACCGTCCATGGCCACATCAACCGTGTTATCTGCGCCAAGTATCACCAGCATTTTTTTCATGGCACTGCGTGACTCTACCAAGTCATCGATGGCGAGAATTCGCATGCCAGAGAGCATATTTTCCAATGAAGCCATAAAAAATCCCTTTGTACTTCATTTAGCATAGCAATAGCTGGCTATTTCGCGCGCTTGTAGAGAAAAATGTTTAAATAGGGCAAAGTGCCCCCGTTAAAAAGTGGTAAATCATGTGCTTGAGTAGTAGTTATGGATGTTAAATCAGCAGTCGCGTTAACAATTATCAAAGGTTTGGGCTTACTTAACCTGCCTATGGCAAGGGCATTTGGTAGCTTTATTGGCTGGTTATTACGAGTTACAAATAGCCGCATGTATAAAGTGACGCTTAAAAACTTGGCATTATGTTTTCCTGAAATGTCAGAGTCTGAACGCAAAAAACTGGCGGATAAAAGCCTAAAAGGAACAGGGAAAACCATAGCTGAAACGGGCATTGCTTGGGCAGGTACCGAGCGTAAATTTCGCCGCAATGAAAGCAAGATCAAAAACATCCGTAATCTGCATTTATTTGAACAAGCCATCAAAGACGATAAGGGCTTACTGTTACTGACCATGCATTATGGCAATTGGGAGTGGGTCACTTCGTACCTGCCTTTGCACTGTGATTTATTGGCCATGTATAAAATGGCAAAAATGCCTGGCTTTGAACAAGCCATGCTGGAGTCCAGGCAAGCCAGCGGCATAAAATTAGTGGCAGCGGGTCGAGAAGGGGTGAAAGCCTTTACTGAACATTACCAAAATAAAAAGGCTTGCATCATTGTGCCGGATCAAGAGCCTAGTGAGAGGTCTGGAGTCTGGTCTGAGTTTTGTGGTATCCCGGCTTTAACTCCTAAATTTATCCATTATCTGACTCAAAAGAACCCTGAAGGCACCGTTCTAAATGTGTATGTTCAGCGCGTGCCTAGAGGGTTTGATTTGGTGTTTGAAGCAGTAGACCCTGACATTTACAGCGCCGATTTAGAAACATCCGCTTTGGCTATGAATAAAGGTTTTGAAACGTGTATCGCTGGTGATTTAAGCCAGTACCAATGGGAATATAAGCGCTTTAAACGCAATCCTGAGGGACATTATAAAGGGTGTTAAATAACGTTGGTGATGGAAATACAAAGTGTTAACTATCTGCTTGCTGTAACAATAAACGAGTTTTATTATTTAAACAGTTAAATTAAAAAAGCCCGCTGAAATAGATTTCATCGGGCTTTTTTTAGCGAAGTGATCGATCTTTGTCATGCTCGTCCATGGCATCAAGGTTTAGTAATTATTTTTTCGGATCGCTCTCCTGCATCCTGTTTCACACGATCTTAGTACATCCCTGTTTCGGATCGCTCTCAGGCATCCTACCTTTCACGATCTTAATACATCCCTGTATGTCACTGTCGCCAAAACGTTGGTGTAAATAATACCAATAAGGTGAAAATCTCCAAGCGCCCTAATAGCATGGCAAAACTCAGTACCCATTTTGCAAAGTCTGTGATCTCACCATAGTGGGCGGCCACATCTCCCAAGCCAGGACCAAGATTATTGATGCAAGCGCCTACGGCACTGAATGCCGTCACAAAATCCAATCCGGTGGCCAATAATAAAATGGTCATGATCAGGTATAAAATTAAGTACACGCTGAAAAATCCCCACACCGCTTCTACCACTCGGTCGTCCACTGGGCGTCCGCCAATGCGGATTGGAATAATGGCGTTAGGGTGAATTAAGCGTTTTAATTCTCGGCTACCTTGTTTGTAAACCAGCAACACGCGAATCACTTTTAGTCCGCCACCGGTGCTACCGGCACAGCCCCCCATGAAGGCCAAAAAGAATAATAAAAACGGTAAAAATACTGGCCACAAAGAAAAGTCGGCTGTGGCAAATCCGGTTGTGGTAGCAATACTCACTAATTCAAATAATCCAAAGCGTAATGCTTCATCTG
>CAJXIT010000457.1 GCA_913054055.1 uncultured Thalassolituus sp. | reverse complement strand
TTAATAAATAGTGAATGAATTTTATCTTGCTGAATTCAGAATGTGAATGACCATTACTCACAGTATCTTATCTAAAGTGGCCAATTATTCTTGATGATGACTCATGAATAATACACCGTCACCTTTTTGGTTATAGCGTTCGTATAGCTGTTTTAACGGGAGTGGGGCGTCATTAATATCAGAGAATTGATAGCCTGATTGGGTATAAAAGTGTTCCAAATGAGCGTATGGAAAACAATGAATCGTTGAGTGAACGTGTGTGTTTACATAGTCCAATAATTGGCTGCCAATTCTTTTTCCGCGTAAGCTTTTGTCCACATATAAACTGCGTAACCAATAATACCCTTCGGCAGGAACAAGGCGAACAGCTGCTAATATACTCTGTTCAATGGGTGCCTCAGTAGACGCTTGAGGCAAGTCACCTAAAACAATAAACACTCGTTCATCACCGCTTGCACTGCCTTTGTGTTTTTGGCTTTTATAAAACTTATTAACAGCCCGAAAATTGGCTTCTTGCCATTCTAGTATTTGAAGTGGATTAACGGATGTCATCTGAAGGTATGATTCGCTGCCTTAAACTGGTGGGGCAGTTTAGCAACTGGCAGCCCGATTTAGAAATCCATTCGTAAGAAAGTGGGTTCAGGTTCTTTAGGTTGCTTCTGAATACCGCGCAGTTTATCAATAGACTCTTTAATTTGAGCATTTTTATTAAATAGATCTTGGTATTGCCCGCGGTAATCTTCTTGCCAAACTCGACTGCCTTTCACCATTCTGGACAGACTGAGTAAACCATTACGGGTCACTGCCAGCTGTTTATTCAAGGCGTCGCTTTGGGTATCAAGAATCGTAAGGGCCTGACTAAGTTCACCTTTGGCGGCACCTAAATCTAAGGTGCCAACACTGGCGGCTAGCTGTTCATGGCTTTTGGTTAATAGCCTTACATTGGTTGTCACTGTCTCATGCTGGGCTTGAAATTCAGCCACTTGCTCTGAAAATGCCATGACTTGTTCTTCAATGGTGCTTAAGCGGCTGTTATTGATGATTAAGCCTGTAAGAAGTGAACTAATAACGCCAAGGGCAACGCTGAGTTTAATGACCAAGAAAAATGCAGGGCTTTTATAAAAAGGCACACTGTCCTGACTTTCTTCGTCTTCCTCTCTTGGATCTTTATTTATAAGGCGCTCATCAGCCATATCGACCTCCAATGTCCATATAACGAAAGTATAGACTAGGTTGGCATTTATGCTTATTCGGTCGAGAGCTGTTGAAAACCTTGGAGTTGATTTGCCTAACTGTGAATTAATTTAATAACCCGGTAATGCTTTCCCCTTCATCTAAATCCACCATTTCTGTCATTTCTACTTCTGGTGAAATACCCAAGCGCTCAAACGAGCCAATGGTGCTCCAATCTAACTTTGTAAAGGGATGATTGGTATCGGCCACACTTTGTAATACTGCCACTTGCACTAAATCCGCATAATCCACTTTGTTTGGAGAGCGATCAAATTTTAAATACTGGTTGGGAACGTTTAAAACTTCCGCTGGAAACTTCCAAGTTTTCAAAATGTGGGTACCAATGACAGGGTGTAATTTTTCAATCAGTTTGTCCAAAGCAAACCCATCATTCAGTAATGCGTTGTTCTCTTCGGCGTAGGCCAAAACGGGCAGGGCACCGATTTTATGTACCAGTCCAGCCAGCATGGCTTGGTCTGGTAGAAGTTTGGTGTAGTGTGTCGCCATAACATGGCAGATAGATGCTATCTCGCTGGACTGGGCCCAAATGGAGCGCATGCGTTTATCCACCACATCACTGGTGGCTTGAAACATTTGCTCCATGGCTAATCCCATGGCCAAGTTAGAGGTAAAATTAATGCCTAAGCGAGCCACAGCGGTTGATATGTCAGTCACTTCGGATGAGGTGCGCACTAATGGACTATTCGCCACTTTAATAATACGGGCCGCCAGTGCAGCGTCTTGTCCTATGAGTTCGGAAAGTTGGGGAATGCTCGATTCAACATCTTCAGCTAGGTCCCTAACTTTTAAACATACTTCAGGCAAACTGGGTAACACCAAGGTGTCGTTTTTGATTTGAGTGATCAGATCATTAGCAACGGTTTCTAACAAACTGGCCATGGGCGCTTCCTTACGTTAGAGCCCGCAACCCAATTGAATCTGAGTTTACGAGCCAGTGTTCTGGGGGTCTTCTTGTGGGTTATAAGGTAAGGATAGCAGCTCTACAGCCGTACCAAGGTCTGAGTCGGCAAATAATGGATTCTGTAGGTGTTTGTCTTCAATAACCGCTAATGCAAGGGAGGCTTCCCCTTGTTTAACCGCATTGATAATTGTGCCAACAGGAGATTTACTATCTGGGGTATATAGTGAGTCTTCACTATCAATATTCCCGCTTTGTATGCTTATTTGATACAGATGACGTTTGAGTTTGCCAAGGTATTGCATACGGGCCACAATTTCTTGCCCTGTGTAGCACCCTTTGTTGAAACTGATGCCACCGATTTGGGCCAGATTGATCATTTGAGGGATCTGAGTTTCAACACTGGCCTGTGTGAGTAATGGTAAGCCGTGTTGAATTAAATTGCCTAGCCATTGCTCAGAACCACTGAGCGAACAATGAGCCAGAAGTGTTTGAATGCATTCGTTAGCAGATCGGAAGAGCACACGTCTG
>CAJXIT010000456.1 GCA_913054055.1 uncultured Thalassolituus sp. | reverse complement strand
TAGTTGGAGGTGACGGTTTAAAGTACGAGAGCATATGTGAAACAGCTCTGCAACTTCTTTTTGTGTGGCACTGAATTCAATTCTATTCTGAACAAGTGCTTGGCGAATACGATCGCTAAGCAATGCACGATTATTGATTTTCTCTGCCAGGTTTTTCACTTCTGTTTTTATCATATTCATAATGTGTGGGTTTGATTGGTGAAGTTGTTTGTCAAGCCAAAATGCAGGGAATACTACTGATGCTTCTTGGCAGTTAAACCGGACTGGAGTATGTAGCCATCTTTCATAAGACTTTTCATAGCTAGGAGCAGTGAAAGGCAATAAAAGTTGGTTGATCTTGAATTCACGACCACAAATTTGTCGTAACCAGTGACAAGTAATCGAAAGAATAAAGTCTATTCGGACTCGTTCTTTTTCATCAACTTGATGGTTAATAGGAAACGTAATTTTGACGCTTCCATCCCCTTTGCGACTAAAAATTGGCGGTGCTTCATCACTGAACAGAACGTAGTAGCGGTTAAGATAAACCAAAGCTTCACTGAGGTTGGAGCAACATAAAAGCAAGTGCTGCAATAAATTGTAGGAACGTGCTTCTAAACTGGCTCCGGCACTTAATCCAAGATCGCTTTTGCCTGTATAAGTCTTCAGCCCATTGAATAGGGCGTCTACTTTATGCATGGCTAGGCGGTTATCAGGGTCATTAAGTAAGCTCACATCAATTTGTGCGTTACTTATGGCTTGTGTCGTGTCAAAACCTAGGGATTTAACATGACTGATAACTGGATTGATAAGTGATACAGATAAGCAATCGGATGTCACCGTACTGATCCTTTTTATTATTTTTATTTGGAGTCTCTGTCCACACTATGAAATGCACTTAATGTGCCATATGTGTGCATTTGTTAATTATGGCAGGTATGGGCTAGGTTTTTTTCTGTAGGTAGGTTAAGTGACATGATCTTGTAACACTTTACCTGTTACTGGCTGTAACCAGTCCGGTAACAGGTGTGTGTATAAATCACTCTATTAAAAGTGGATTTCAAGGTTGGCAGAAAGCCCTTCAAGCACGCTTTTTGGGAAATCAACGGCATTCAGTGTGATGGTTGAGTATTCTGTGCGAATGGCAATCCAAGAAGCAGGCTTAATGATAAAGCCATAGCCGTACCAGAAGTCTAATGCCTGAACCTTTTTATCCTCTATTTTCCATCTACATTCAGCAAGTGAGCCGCAAGGAGTTTGGTTGGTAGCGTTATCAGCGCTAGTGGAGTCGCCATCATCATCCAGAGGTTCTCTTTCAGAATAAAGCTCAAATTGCTCTACTTGAGACTCCCAGGCTAAAAAACTGGCTCGAGCATAAACTTGCAACCAGCTTTTCACATTTTTTTTGAGCTTTAGCCCAGCTGAAATCCCAAATGTGTCTAGGCTCTCTATGCCAGTGTATTTAAGTCCACCTTCTGAACTGGATATTCCACCAAAGCCAATGTTTTCAAATGTGCCTATATCGTCAACGTCGTCTAGATCAGGCGGAACATGTGACGGATCATCGAAGGATGAATTTCCAAATTCAACATAATTGAACTCTAAATCTAATGCGCTATTGATATGGCTGCCAAAATTCACACGAAAACCGTCTTGTTGGTGGTCAAACGTTTTGGACGTGTTGCTACTGACACCGCCGCCAAAAAAGCCAGCTTGTGCCTGGTGGGTGAGTGCGATAAACACACCGAACTGAATGAAGCGTAGGATTTTCATGAAAATCTCATTATTTTTATTTTCGACCATTTTAACCAGCATTGGTCGTTCTGTCATGAAGTACCTTGTAGATTTTTGTTGGATTCACGGGACGTTTGTTTGAATTAGTGAGATTTGTCTTAGATTATCGAGTTGGCGGCGTTACTTAGCCTTTCTGTGGGGTTCTGTTCTTGGATTAAATGCAAGGCAGGTAATGTGATTTAACCTTGGTGAAGCCAATACCTTTTATATATGTTTGTAATTTATCTGTGATTTCAGCCGATGAGTAAAAGTTTGATCCAGTTGTTTCAGGTTGCGGTTTCATCTTATCGCTTCCAGAGTTGGCGCTTAGGCCAAGTCGGTGCTGAACTCTGTTTGCAATTGCTTCCCCGGAGTCAATCCAATGAATATTTGGGGCTAAGGCTTGTAGCTCGGGTTTGAGAAGGGGGAAATGGGTGCAGCCCAATACTACATGTTTACAATTAGCATCAATAAACGGAGTGATGATTCTGTGTAATGAGGTGTCTGGAATTTCACCCCCGTGTAATTTTTCTTCTGCTAACGCGACTAATTCTGTCGAACCTACTTTTATGATTGTTTTGTTTGAAGAGTATTTATTAGTCAGGTTTTCAATGTACTCACGTTCGATGGTGGCAGGGGTGGCTAATAGCCCTATGGTTTGCGCCTGATATTTTTCTGATGCTGTTTTAATAGCCGGTACAACCCCAACAATGTCGGTTGTAATATTAGAGCGTAAGGACTCAAGAGAAAGGGTACTGGCGGTATTGCAGGCTAAGACAATGATGTCAGGTGTTAAGGCTTGGTCAAGTTGAATTAAGATGCGGTTGATTCGATGGTCTAACCACTCATCGTCTTTATCACCATATGGAGACGCCATGTGATCAGCGTAATAATGGTAATTAGCTTTTGGAAGTGACTTTTTTATCTTGTG
>CAJXIT010000455.1 GCA_913054055.1 uncultured Thalassolituus sp. | reverse complement strand
ATTTCATCCAGTAAATAAACCATTATCACCTTTAAACCTAAATTACACGCATAGAAACAACTGCACCATTGCAGTAACAACTTTTTCTAATGAGTAATCTAAAGTTTATGCTAATAGCTTTTCACAGTTACTAAGATCCGCTCGCCGTTTTCTGTTTAGATTTTCACAGTAACTTGCTTGTGAGGACGGGCGGCCAACTGCACCATGAAATACGCGTGTAAATTGCGTAGTCAGTTTTACCCAGTTTTCTGGCGATATATTTAACCTTTCTAGCAAAGGGAGGTTCATATTATCAATATAACCGCGTTTATCCTCTCGCATTACTCGCCCTGTTAACTCAACAAGTTCAAGGTACGATTTAAGTTCAAACGGTAATCCTTTTGGCATTATTTGACGTGGCATACCTGCAAAGCGGAGCAATTTTTTTGTTTGTTTGCCATCTTTTGCGTATGTTAGCCGCTTTTGAACGCTCGTATGGTCAGAGTCTTCTGGTGTATTTGCCATTTTGGCTCTGATGGGGTTTAAGTCTACATACGCCATGCAGGCCGCAAGTGCGGCTTCATCAAGGAGTGCTTGAGATTTAAAGCGACCTTCCCAGAATCTGCCTGAGCAGTTATCTTCTTTATTTGCTCTACGAGCAATATTTTCATTCAATAAGCGCATAAACCAGCTAATACTTGATAGGCGCTCTCGATATTGTTTGACTGTTTGATTAAAAAAGATAAGCTCAGCTTTACTTAACTTTTCACCTTGTATGTATTTTTGCGTGAGTAACGTGCCTTTACACAGTTTATGCCAGCGAATAACAATTGCTTTATCATTCAGTCTATTTGCTTTTTTATCATCAACATACAACACTAAGTGCGTGTGGTTACTCATAACAGCATAAGCACACACATCAATACAAAATATCTTGGCTAATTCAAGCAGCTTATCCTCAACCCAGCCTCGTCGATGTTCATAAGATTGCCCTGTAAAATGGTCTTCACCGCACAAAAAAGCACGCCGAACACAACGTGATATACAGTGGTAGTACTTTGTATCAACCAAACTTACTTGACGCTTTCTTGCGATTGCCATAAGTGACCCAGCTTGTTTTCACACTGATAAAAGCCTAGTACTTAGTACGCCAAACTGCAAAAATTAGAGTGGGTCTCTAGTTTATTCTTGCAGCGATCAATTACACTAGTTAACCTTAGTAAAAAATTTTCGAAATGGAATGAATGATGGGATGTAAAGTCAAAGTTGGAATCACTGAAAGTAGCTCGCTTTAGATACTCTATTGATAATTCTAGGTTCTCAAATGCGTTATCTATTTCAAATACACGATTACATACATCGTGTGCATACTTTTGTCTTTCTGTAGCGTGAAACTTTTCGGCTTCATTGATTACACCTTCCAATCCAGATTGCAGGTATTCTGCTACTAATGGGAGTAAGCGCGTAACATGCTGATTTTCACTATGCTTCATTTTATTCCCTGACACATCACGCCGCATTAAGCGGACTAAAATTGTAGGCTAAAATATATAGCGAATCGAAACGTAACCCACAGTTTTAGTTCCGTTTAAACGCCTTGTTACCAAGCTTTATTGCCCTCTTATTTGTCGCAAGTTAGCTTTCATATCAATTTTTAGTTTTAAAATATTTCTTTCTACTTTAAGTAAACTTTGATGGCGCTCTTCCCCTTCAAGATCATCATATGAAATAGTAATGCCATTGAGGATTTCATGTATTTGAGTATCAAAGTAACTGTAAGAATATATAAAGGTTTTCTGCTCATCAACAGTGAGTAGAGACTGTGCAAAATCTACTGCTATTTGATAACGACATTTAGCACCCCAAAATGTATCTAATACTTCACTTTTTGCTTTAGAGTGATCTTTATAGTTTGAGGGGGCATTTACAGGGAAGTATTCATCTTTAAAGACCCCTAAATATTTCTCAGTCGTACCGATGCACTCCAATGCGATTTTCTCTAATTCTTTAAAAGTTTTAAAGCGCTCAGCATGGCTAAACTGATGCTTCCAAGTAAAAAGAGCAAAAGTAGCGATTAGAGCCATTAATAATGTGGCAATACTAGCAATAATACTAAACACCTTATCTAAAGAACCTAAAGTTGTAGAGTTAATATCGAAGTTAATGCCTAAAATAATACCTACAGCTAGTAAAGAGAAACAACAAAAAACGACAATTTTATCAATCAAGTGAGCAACCCTTATTTGCTTGCTAACGCCTAAATAAAAGGCTAAGTAATGGTTGGCTAAAATTGTGCAGCGAAGCGAAACGTAGCCAACTGTTACGTGTCCTTGTTGATTTTCTTGTTATGTCTTCAGTCCGCATGACCTAATTATTTATATCAATATCGATACCGAATTTCTTAACTCTCCGCTTGTTGATTTCACTTTCTGCCGCAATTTTCTTTAATGCGGAAACGGAATTAGTTAACAAAGAACTAGGTTCTCCGTCTTTGGAGGCGTAATTACCTAGTTTCAAACAGCTTTCAACATAAAGGGATAAATCAATGCCTTTTGTTTCTTTAAATATTTCATAAAACCCGTCTATAGAAGTATCACCTAAAATAGTTATATCTTTATCATTCCAGCCATTCTGCTTTGAAACCCGAGCCAAAACAGATTTAGCAGATTCATCAATAACATATTCCTTAAATTTACCTTCAAAT
>CAJXIT010000454.1 GCA_913054055.1 uncultured Thalassolituus sp. | reverse complement strand
GTTTTATCAATAGAAAGCAGCACGTATGTATTGGTCTACACTTTTAAATAGTTATGTGTTGATTAGGCAAATAGTGTCATGAAAGATCTTTTACGCTACCTGTCACTGAAAGTGAAGTTACTTGCAACGGTGGCAGCGGCATTTTTAATCTTGGTGGTCGTGCTTGTGATGAGCTTGAAAACCAATTTAGACAGTATGAAAAGCAAAGTCGTTGAGCAAACTCAGCAAACCATGGAAGTGGAAATCTTAGGCCGCTTAAGTGGTGAAGCTGGCAAACTGGGTAATCAAATCGGTGGTTATATCGAAAGCGTGATGCGCACACCGGTTTCATTGTCTCAAGTGATGGCAAAATCCATTGAGAGTCAAACAGCGCCTTTCAGTCGTGATCAAGCGAATGAAATAATCAAAAACACACTTGAAGCTAACCATGATATTAGTGCTTTATATGCCCAGTTTGAGCCTAACGGGTTTGATGGTTTGGATGTCGAGAGTATCGATTCTGGACACATTCATACGGTACCTAATACTGGCTCGTTAGAGGTGTACTTTATTCGTAATGACAACGGCGAAGTAGAGCAAGAACAGGTAACCGATAGTGAAGAAAAGTGGAATGCTGAAGTGGGTGAATTTGGTATCCGTGAAGCAGAATGGTATCTATGTTCAAAAGATAGCGGACAACCATGTGCGTTAGACCCCTATTTATACGAAATTTCAGAGGGTTATTCAGAGCTGATGACCAGTCTCACTAGCCCCATTATGGTAAATGGCACGTTTGTAGGACTGGTAGGAATAGACGTAAATTTACCCGTGTTTCAGAAGCTCACAGAGTCTTTAAGTAAAAATCTATATGGCGGTAAAAGCCGAATCAGTTTGATTAGCCAGAACGGTTTGATTGCCAGTTCTAGCCATTATAAAACAAAACTAACGCGCCCTTTAAAAGAGGCAAGAAGCGATTTAAATGGGAAGCTACTTTCGCTTCATAATCAAGAGTCCAACACCTTGTTAGTTGATGGTGTGTATTTTGTGGCGTACCCAATAAAAATTAGCGCTGCCAATACTACCTGGTCGCTATTAATAGAATTACCGGAAGATCTGGTCTTAGCAGGTGCAAATGCTTTGGTAGCAACCATTGATGAAAGTATGATTTCAATCATCGTAACTGAACTGGTTGCTGCTGCGGTTGTAACGGGGCTGTTACTGTTTATTTTGGTGATTTTCATTCGAACAATTGTACAGCCGATTGGTGATTTAGATGACATGGTTCAAAATTTAGCCAGCCATGAAGGGGATTTAACCCGATCAGTGCGCATTAACACCCATGCGGAATTAATCTCTTTAAGCAAAGGTTTTAGTAGCTTTATTGAAAAGCTCAGAGGCATGGTAAACAAGCTAAAAGATGTTGGGGATTCGGCAAAGCAAACGGCGTTATTGGGTAAATCAATTAACGCAAAATCTCTTGAAGCCACATTTGATCAACAAAGAGAAATTGATAGTGTGGTGACAGCAACCAATGAAATGTCTGCCACGGCGTCTGAAGTGTCTGCATTAGCAGTGCAAGTGGCCGATAATGTAAATTCGGCTAAGCAAACCATTATGTCTTCGCAAAGTTCTTTATCTGGCTCGGTGAACACAGTGGAAGCATTAACTCAGGATATGCAGCTTGCCAGTCAGTCGATATCAGACGTTGAAACCCATACGGATAAAATTAATCAAATCATTGATGTGATTCAATCCATTGCCGAACAAACAAATTTATTGGCTTTAAATGCAGCCATTGAGGCCGCACGAGCGGGTGAACAAGGGCGAGGCTTTGCTGTTGTGGCCGATGAAGTTAGAAGCTTGGCGTCGAAAACCCAAACCAGCACAGAAGAAATTAATGGCATGATTCAAAACTTACAAGGTGGGGTAAAGAAAGCCGTTGAGGTTATCGAAAGTGGTGCCGGTAAAGCTCAAGAGGCCATGGACAATACGCAATCCAGTTATGATTCATTATCGGGAGTGGTAGAAAATATCAGCGATATTGCCAATCACATTACTCAAGTGGCGACCGCTGCAGAAGAGCAGAGTGCTGTCAGCGAAGAGGTGAGTAAAAACTTGACCATAATAGGAGATGCGGCCTCAGCTTTGGCCGAGCTTGCAAAAGAAAGCGATACTTCAAGTGAAAATTTAGAACAGCAAATGCAAGCATTGGATGGGCAATTGGCATCTTTGAAAACCCATTAAGTAATGTGGTTACTAATATTGCTGAAGGCAGATATGACGGATTGATCAAGGTATAATAAAACACATGCAATCTAAGTTAATGGGCCTGCAACCATGTCATCAAAAAAAGTATTCAGTCTAGAAGACGCACGGAAAGACAAAGATTTAGACAGAAAAGAAGAAAAGTTAGCGGCCATGGCGCAGCGCTTTGAAAACGCCCTTCCTTCGAAAGCGACACCTGTTAAGGATTATTTAAAAGCAAAAAAGAAGAAAAAGAAAAAGAATTAAAGTGAAAAATTTTGTGAGCACTTATATATCCAATCGTTATTGTTACACTATCGTTTGCTATGATTTGTGTATTTATGGTATATGTTATACCAAAAATTCAAAAAATGTATAAAGATGCAAAAGTAAATCTTCCAGACTTAACAGAAGCGGTCATTCAAATATCAAACTTTATGCAAGAAGAAATTATTTCAATAATTGTAGGAATA
>CAJXIT010000453.1 GCA_913054055.1 uncultured Thalassolituus sp. | reverse complement strand
TGTCACTTGGTAGCGAGATGTTAAAAATGGAATATCAAAACCCGGACCAGAACCTAATTCAAGCAAACTGGCATTCTCTTTTAGGTGTTTGTAAAGGGCTTCGTATAAGTGAGTGCCGTCATAATCCGCACACATTTCAATGTATCTATCCACATTGCTCGCATCATCGTAAAACCCCATAAAGCCTCCTAATATTAAAGATATACATCAAGGTATTATTCATGAACCAGCCATTAAATGAAAACCACTTTTAATATTGAAGGCTAGCAGGTTTATTTAGTACGTGTGATTGAGGCCATAACTTGGTCTTTTTTTATTAACTTGTGAAAAAGGGCTCCGCCAATGTGCAGTACAAGAAAAATAACTAAAAAGCTTATCGCCCATTCATGCAGTGACCGTAATAATAAAAATGCATTTGCATCATAGCTCTGAGTGCTGACATTACTTAGGTTGATAGAGGCAAATGCCATGACCGGCAATTCGTGTGCTCGTGCCGTTAGATACCCGGTTAATGGCACTAGGATCATGCAAGCATATAAACTCATTTGTACCCATTTTGACGCACGCTTTTGCCACTGGCTGATGTTTTGTTCTGGAACGGCATCCTTTTTTATGAAGCGCTTAAAGACTCTCAATATCAGTAGGATACTCACTAGGCTGCCTATGCTGGAGTGTCCTACCAACATTTCCATCCGCTCTGCCTTGGTTAGGCTGTCATTGAACCCAAGCAAAGCAAAAAGCATTAATAGGATTAAAACAGCCATGAGCCAGTGCAGCCATTTATAGCCTTTATCAAAATTGTGAGTCGGGGTAGTTACAGTGTTTTGGGTGTACATCATTGGCATTCCTCGTTTAAGTTGGGCTATTATGAGTGTTATCTAATAACTGATAATCACGTAAGAAGTGAAAAGATTGTTTTTTATGGCGAACACTGATCTAAACCAAATTCGTATATTCATTAAGGTTGCTCAGCTGAAAAGCTTTACCAAAGCCGCACAGGCACTGGCCATAGAGAAGTCCACCGTTTCCACAAAGATCAATCAGCTTGAATCAAGCTTGGGGATTCGGTTGCTGCAGCGCACCACCCGTTCAGTGAGCCTGACGGAAGCAGGGGCCCAGTATTTAGACTTCTGTGAGCAGGGGCTCGACACCATACAAAAGGGTAATGAATTTGTAGCCAGCCTGAGTCAGGAGCCTAGCGGCTTTTTGCGAGTATGTGTGCCGCAAAATATGGTGGAGTACATAATGGACAGTGTGATCGTACCGTTTTTAAAGCGTTACCCTAAAGTTAGATTAGAGGTTATTCAATCCAATGAGCATGGCAATATTATTGAAGATCAATTTGATATTGCGGTTCGATCCACCGCTGAGCATATTCCAGATAGCAGTTTAATCTATCGGAAAATTTATCATTCAGAATGGATGCTCGCGGCCAGCCCTGAGCACATTAAACAATATGGTGTGGCCAACACCCCTCTGCAATTAGAGCAACAGCCTTGTGTGGGGTTAGTCAATGAAAATAATGGCTCCAAGAAAACGGAAACTATTGATTGGCAAAATCAAAAAATCCATTTGAAATACCGTTATGCTGGTAACAACATGATCAGTGTGATTCAGGCCATTAAAGCGGGTTTAGGGTTCGGAATGGTTCCGAAAAAGATGATCAGACAAGCGTTGAAAGATAATAGCTTGTTACCCATAAGCGAAGACATTCGCTTAAATGCCACTTCTTTGTATGTGGTGTATCCATCAAAATCTGGCCAGCCGGCCAAGCTGAAGGCGTTTGTTGATACGTTAGTGGATTGGGGAGAAGCCATGCAGGCAGAATCATTTTAATGCATTGGCTTTGCGATAGGGTCCTTCATAATCGAATAGACGATGTTTAATGCGCCAGTAATATTTTTGTTTTTTCGCAATGACAAAGTCAGGATAAGGAAAGACCTTTTCTAACTTGAGAGCTTGTTCAATATTTTGAATATCAAAGTTGTCATCTTTTCCCGTATGAGCGGCGATTGTTTTGCTGATGCGTTTAGCAAAGATTTCATTAAAAGCTTTGATCTGATTGGGCTTTGAAAAATTAAACGATTCACTTAATTCAGCCCCCTCTTCATCATGATAGGTGATTTTAAGTTTTATTTGGCCTTTGTCCGTTACTTTTTCTAGGCTGACTCCAGAACAGCGAATCACTTTTGAGTCTTTTAATTGCAACGCCTTTTTCAGCATGTCATCTGGGTCTACCAATACTTCGTCACAGGTGGTGCACCTTCTGGCGGCAATGTCATTTTCAGCGCCACAATGTGGACATTCTTTAAATACAAAACGATATTCACATTGATGGGCACTGCGGCTTGCATCAAAAGGATCTTCATTAAGTCCTTGGCAGCGGCGCCCATAATGCTCAACTAAATGGCCGTCGTCATCGCATATCCCCCAAAATACATTGGGGAAGTCGCAGCTAGGGCAGGTAACCTGAACAGGTTGGCTTTGATTGTTCGGTTTTTTTTCACCTACTTCTGGTTGATAAAGATCAAAATCATTGCCCGTGTAATCAATGACCAAGCAGTCTTTTTTATTTGGGCTTAAACGCAAGCCTCGGCCAATAATTTGTTGATATAAACTCACGGATTGAGTGGGGCGTAAAATGGCAATCATATCCACATGAGGGGCGTCAAAGAGATCGGAAGAGCGTCGTGTAGG
>CAJXIT010000452.1 GCA_913054055.1 uncultured Thalassolituus sp. | reverse complement strand
GTCGAATGGATGACTATAATCGGGCTCATGCTGATATTCATACATTAGGGTTGGACTAAGCCTAATGAGCTATATCATAAAGAAAGTTGCTGTCATTGGATTAGGGAACATAGCGACTCGACATCGTCGTAACCTGAAAGCTTTGTATCCTAATGCTGAGTTGTTAGCTATGTCTGCTAGTGGGCGGATACCGAGTGAGGCTGTGAGTGATTGCGATGCTATTGTTTCTAATGTGAATGAATTGATTCAAGCACAAGTGAAGTTAGTAATAGTTGCATCTCCTGCTCCTTTTCATATGCAGCATGCGCTTCCATTGATTGAGGCCGGAATCCCGACATTAATTGAAAAGCCAGTCACAACAACAATAGATGATGCTAGAGCAATACAGAAAGCAATAGAACAGTACGGTGTACCAGTCGCTATCGGTTATTGCCTTCGCTATTTACCATCAGCGTTGAAGTTGAAAGCGTTATTAGAAGAAAATAAAATCGGCACTTTATACAATGCACATATCGAAATTGGTCAATACCTTCCAGACTGGCGTCCTACTAAAGACTATCGTGATTGTGTCTCTGCTAATAAAAATTTAGGCGGTGGGGCGCTCTTTGAGTTAAGTCATGAGCTCGATTATACGCAATGGCTGCTTGGTCCTCTAAACCTACAACATGCCTTACTACGATCTTCAAAAGAACTTAGTTTAGATGTTGAGGATATCGCCGATATTACGGTATTAACCGATACTGGGGCTGTAGCGACTATTCATTTAGACTTCTTACAACGTAAAGCTCATCGTAAATGCAGTTTTGTAGGTAGTGAAGGGCGAATAGATTGGGATTTAATTCGAAACCAAATCATGTTCACGACAGAAGAAGAAACGGTCGAATTATACAGTGAACCTGAGTGGGATAAGAATCAGATGTACATTTCAATGATAGAAGATTTTGTACAGATGATTGGGCAACATCAACATACGTGTATTAAGTTGGATGATGCGGTGAACACGGTTTGCCTTATTGATGAAATTAAGCAGAAAGCTCATAAGCTTTAGAGAATATTGAATGAAAAATTTCGCGTTCATTTTTGCTAGAGGTGGCTCTAAGGGGCTTCCTGGTAAAAATATTAAACCTCTAGCAGGGAAACCATTGCTGCAGTATTCGGTTGACACATCCCTTGCTTCACCATCAATCGATAAAGTATTTGTATCAACTGATGATGTTGATATTGCAAAAGTGGCAATAAGCTCTGGTGCGATAGTCATAGATAGACCAGCTGAACTTGCAACCGATACTAGCCCTGAATGGCTATCTTGGCGTCATGTTATTGAGTGGGCGGAAGCACATTATGGTCAATTCGATGGTTTTGTAAGCTTGCCGGCAACAAGCCCACTTCGTGGTGTTGAAGATGTTGAAGCGGCAATTGAAAAACGGAGTCAAGTGAATGCTGACATCTGTATTTCAGTGACTCCTGCAAGCCGTAGCCCTTTCTTTAATATGGTAAAAGAAACATCAGATGGTTGTGTTGAGTTAGTCAATAAACCTGAATCGGAAGTGACTCGCCGTCAAGATGCTCCTGAAGTCTTCGATATTACCACTGTGGTTTATGCGACAACACCTACGTTCGTTCTGGATAATTATGGATTGTTCTCAGGAAAAGTGACAAGCATTGAGGTTCCCAAAGCTCGTGCTGTTGATATCGATGATATATATGACTTTAGATTGGCAGAAGCAATTTTGCAGGGCGGAGAATAATGAATCAATTATTAGAAAATAAAACCATTCTTATAGCTGGCGCTGGTGGCCTATTAGGAACTCGTTTAGTGCCTGCGGCGTTAGCTCAAGGTGCCACAATCATTGCAGCAGATATTAACCTTGAAGCAATGAAAGAACGTTTGGAGTCATTAGGCGTTGATACGAATTCAAAGAATTTACACTTTGTATCTTTGGATATCACTAATGAACAAAGCGTTAAAGCGCTATTTGAAAAGTATGATGCCTTAGATGGCGCTGTAAATAGTACTTACCCTCGAAATCAAACTTATGGAAAACATTTTTTTGATGTTGGTTTGGATAGCTTTAATGAAAATCTGTCTTTACATTTAGGTAGTGCATTTCTATTCACCCAGCAGAGTGCAGCATTTTTTAAACAAAAACAGCTGCCATTTTCTCTCGTGAATATATCGTCAATTTATGGCGTCGTAGCACCTAAATTTGAAATTTATGATAACACTCCAATGACTATGCCTGTGGAATATGCAGCGATTAAATCTGCAATTCAACATTTAAATAAATACACAGTTGCTTACGTTAATGACAGTAGATTCCGTATTAATTGTGTTAGTCCGGGTGGTATTTTTGATCATCAGCCGGATGCGTTTTTGGCAGCATATAAAGATAAAACGCATGGTGCAGGTATGTTGGATGTAGAGGAGGTTGTAGGCTCAGTTTTATTCTTACTATCTGAACAGTCGCGCTATGTTACTGGGCAAAATATCATTGTTGATGATGGTTTTAGTCTGTGAAGGGAAACTGTTGTTCATATTAAGGCAGTGTAGAGTAAATACAGCTCATGCCTCTAATAGCTTAAGCTCCTCTGCCAGTGGCACGTAAACTTACCAAGTGAATGAGAATTAAAGATAGCTTTGCCAGTGTATAGGACAGTCGCTATACGTTGTGTGAGGTGTTAAAATTAGCCTCCGTTTTATATTCGTATT
>CAJXIT010000451.1 GCA_913054055.1 uncultured Thalassolituus sp. | reverse complement strand
GGAAGATGAAAGCGCTTATGGTAACTTTGATTGGTATAACCAATTATGGACAATGGTGAGCAAACAAAATCAATTAAGCGCCACTGTAAGTAAAATTTATTCTTTACCTGCTTTTACCCACCTGTTTGCTTTAAGCAAAGTATTTGGCACGGTAATCAAATATGCCGGTCACTCAGGGATTCGTTTTGAATCGTTAAGCGAAAAAGAATGCGTGGTGAGCATTAAAAACAAAAAAAAGGTGCAAAACCACATTGGTGGGATTCACGCGGCAGCCATGGCTTTATTGGCTGAAACGGCAACGGGTTTTGCATTTGGCATGCATGTTCCTAACAACCGCCTACCCTTGATCAAAAAAATGGACATTGATTACGTTAAACGCTCTACCGGTGATATGCGTGCCGTCGCTCAATTAACGGATGAGCAAATTGCATTGATTAAAACTCAAGACAAAGGTGAAGTAGTGGTAGCGGTTGTGATTACTGATGAAGCCAATGTAGAGCCCATTAAGGCCCACATGACTTGGGCGTGGACATCGAAACGATAAAAACGCTTAGCATTGCCTCTTTGATCACCATGCCTGCTCTAGGCATACTTCCAAAGTGATTAAAGAGGCAAAGCAACTTACTTTCCCCACCTAAAGTACGGTTCTTTCCTACTGATATTCGTTTAACCTGCATTAACAGTTGAAGCTGGCCTGTTAAAAATGCCTCAAGCAAACACGTTTTAATTCTGCCTAATTTATGCTCACCCTTTATTTTACGCACAATAAAGTTGCGAGTTTTTATGCTGCGCATCGTCTTAGAGCAATATTTTTTCATTTATTTGATAAATGTTTGATATTAATAAGTTTTCTTCAAATAGAGCCGTTTTCTGATTGCATTAGTCTATCAGCGTCATTACATTACTCACTCTCAAGCAATATTTAGCATTTAGTCTAAGCTTTATATAACAAGTAGGAATTGATCGAGCCCCCTATGTCCAAGCAACGCATCAAACTTGATATCCCAGGTGTTCATGGCAATTTGTCCGCGATTTTAGAAAGACCTAACCCACATCCAAAAGCGTATGTCCTTTATGCTCATTGCTTTACTTGTGGCAAAGACAGTTTGGCTGCTTCTCGTATCAGCCGTGGTTTAGCGGCTCATGGATATGGGGTTGTACGCTATGATTTTGCAGGCATTGGCCACAGTGAAGGGGACTTTTCTGACACTAACTTTTCCACCAGTGTTGAAGACTTGATTAAAGTTGCAAAGCACATGAAAGAAAATTATGACGCCCCTTCTATTCTTGTGGGCCATAGTTTTGGTGGTGCCGTGGTATTAGGCGCTGCAGGAAAAATCAAATCCGTTAAAGGAGTAGTAACGGTTGCTGCACCATCTAAGCCGTGCCACGTGATTAAACAGTTTGCTGATTTTGAAGAAGAAATTGAGAAAAACGGACAAGCTGATGTATTACTATCTGGCCGCCCATTTGTGATTAAAAAACAGTTTTTGGATGATGTGTACAGTCAAAACCAAGATGAGACAATCGGTAAAATGAAAACCCCACTATTGGTTTTCCATTCTCCTCATGACCAAACCGTTTTAATCAAAGAGGCTGAGCATATTTATGGCTATGCTAAGCACCCTAAAAGCTTTATTACGTTAGACCCTGCGGATCACTTGCTATCCCATGCAAAAGACGCGGCCTATGTGGCTGAAAACGTTGCTGCTTGGGCAACCCGTTATATTGAGTGAGCACCGAGCTTTAAACCGCCCATAAAAAAAGGTGAGCATTGCTCACCTTTTTTTATCTAGAATCATGCAACAAACATCAAACCGGTTTTACTGAACCGCAAATACTCGGTTTAGGGTTACTTGCGCAATACACATCAAAGCGATTCGAATCCTGTGCTTTATTTTGTTTAATGCTCACATCACTGTCTAAAAAAACTGGCCCTTTAAACACCACGTCTACCTGTAAAGGTTTTTCAATCCCCCCTGCCTGCTCAATGGCAGATGAGTATTCAATGGCTTCAGCTAATACACCAAACCCATGGGCAATATCACGCTTAAAACCAAACAGTTTTGCTGCTAATGGCGACATGTGAATGGGATTATAATCACCTGTGATTTTCGCGTATTTTTTGCCGCGATTATTTGGCACATGCCAGCTGCCCGATTCTTGTGGTTGATTTAAGCTTTCTAATTCAAAACTTTTTTCTGAACTTGGGTTTTCTTTTCCGCCAAATTTACCCGCTTGAAAGTAGGTGCTGACTTCTTCCCATACTTTTTCGCCTTGAACATACACATCTGTTGTAAAATCAAACTCTACGCCTTTTTCAACCAATCGATACGCACCGATTTCAGATTTAATTTCCATGGTGGCATCATCGGCTATAGCTTGATGCTGAACGATGCGATTTTTCAAATGCACCGACCCCAGCAAACGGATAGGAAATGACTTATGGCTTAGCATGTTCATGTGCATGCTGCCTGCCATTACATGAGGGTATAAAACGGGTAGGTAATCATGTTTTTCAAGGCTAAGTGTTTGCAGGTATTCATTCAGTTCACGTGCATCAGCACTGGCCCCTTTCCAACTGGCTTTAATATTAGGCAAGCCCACTGAAGAATCGAAACCCGCTCTTGGCAGTACCAAGGCTTTAAGCATGGCTTTGCCATTGGTAGGTTTTTGGTCAAAATGTAATTCTGCAGCACTCATATAAATACTCTTATTATTGTA
>CAJXIT010000450.1 GCA_913054055.1 uncultured Thalassolituus sp. | reverse complement strand
GTTCATTTTGCGCAGTGTTGCTTAGACGATCAACAACACCAGCTTCTTTCATTAAATTACCTAGACAGAACATACCGACAAGTGGCGTCGCTGCTGGTAAAAATAAAATTGTCATGAACAAAACAGCTAATGGAAACAGCACTTTTTCCTTTTTAGAAACAGGACGCAGTTGCTCCATCACAATTTCACGCTCTTTTTGCGACGTTAACGCTTTCATAATTGGCGGCTGAATAATAGGTACGAGCGCCATATATGAATACGCAGCGACGGCAATTGCACCAAGGAGCTCAGGGGCAAGTTTCGAGGCTAAAAAGATAGCGGTTGGACCATCAGCTCCCCCTATAATGGCAATTGCTGAAGCATCTTTTAAGGTAAACTCAATACCCGGAATAAAGTTCAAACCGATAGCACCGAACAACGTAGCGAAAATACCAAATTGAGCCGCCGCACCAAGTAATAACATTTTAGGGTTAGCAATCAGCGCACCAAAATCAGTCATAGCCCCTACACCCATGAAAATAAGTAAAGGGAAAATACCAGTATCAATACCCGCATAATATATATAGTGCAGTAGACCGCCAACTTCTGAAAGCCCTGCTACAGGTATATTTGTTAAGATTGCGCCAAAGCCCATTGGCAATAACAACAAAGGTTCAAAGTTACGAGCAATGGCAAGATAGAGTAAACCACAGCCAACTAACATCATAATCACTTGGCCTAGCTCAAAATTAGCTAAACCCGTTGATAGCCATAATTTAGTTAAAGATTCCATGGTGACCCCTACGAAAAGCTAAGCAAGGCATCGCCAACAGAAACTGAGTCGCCTTCTCGAATATGAAGACTGGTGATAGTGCCTGAATTCACTGCACGGATCTCTGTCTCCATTTTCATGGCTTCCATTATCATCAGTACATCACCGGCTTGCACGCTTTGACCTACCGTGGCATCCACTTGAATGATGGTGCCATTCATGGGGGCTTTTAAGCTACCTTGCTGTTCGTCTTGCTGGTTGTAATCAATGAAATGGAATTGAAGTTGGCTTTCACCGTCGCCGTCGTATACCCAAAGATTATCATCATGATGAATAACACGGGCGCTATACCAGTTTGAACTGCCATTGCCTTGCGGATCAATTTCGTATTGAACTTGATCACCTTCTAAGCGCGCGCTTAATAAATGGGTTTCTGTTTCGTCACTGTCATTGTTCAGTGTCACATTCCAACTGCTACCAGTTAATGTGTCGACGGTAATTGAAAAGGCTTCACCGTCTTTGCGTTTGAAGTTCAGTTTTTCACGAGCTGCTTGGTTTAAGCGGAAGGTATTCACGTTATGCCAAGGGCTGTTTAAATCGTCACTGGCGTTCACATGGCTTTGCCCTGTGCTGCTGAGAGTTAACATGTGGTGCGCAACAGCAGCCAATAGGTGATGCTGTTTAACATCATCACTGGTGGTCAGTTGATCGCTGAACTCTTCAATGAATTGTGTGCTCACATTACCTTGTTGGAAGGCTTCTACGTTTACAACACGACGCAAGAACGACAGGTTAGTGGTCACCCCTGCAATTTGGTATTCCTGCAAGGCCTGTTTAAGGGTACTTAAACATTGTGCCCGGTCTGAACCCCAAACAATTAGCTTGCTGATCATAGGGTCGTAATACGGGCTGACGTCATCGCCTTGTTTTACACCCGTATCTAAGCGCACTTTGCCTTCAATTAAGTTTGGTAGTTGTAAGTAGTCTAAAGTACCTGTGGTGGGTAAAAATTCGTTATCTGGGTCTTCGGCATAGATACGCACTTCCATGCTGTGACCGTTAATGGATAACTGCTCTTGTGTTACCGGTAGGCTTTCACCTTGGGCCACCTTTAATTGCCAAACCACAAGGTCTTGCCCTGTGATCATTTCGGTTACTGGGTGTTCTACTTGCAAGCGAGTGTTCATTTCCATGAAGTAGAAGGTGCCGTTTTCACCGGGTTTGCCTTCTTCGTATAAAAATTCTACGGTACCTGCGCCTTCATAGTTAATGGCTTTAGCAGCGGCAACGGCAGCTTCCCCCATACTGACACGCAGTGCGTCACTTAAGCCGGGTGCTGGCGCCTCTTCAACCACTTTTTGATGGCGACGCTGGATAGAACAGTCACGGTCAGACAGGTAGATACAGTTGCCAAAGCTATCGGCAAACACTTGTACTTCAACGTGGCGAGGTTGGCGCAGGTAGCGCTCCATCAATAATTTATCGTTACCAAACGAGCTGACCGCTTCCCGTCTGGCTGACTGGATAGCTTCTAATACTTCTTCGCTGCTTTCAACGATACGCATGCCTTTACCACCGCCGCCATAGGCCGCTTTAATCAGCAGTGGAAAGCCCATGCTATTAGCTTCTTGCACTAATACATCATCTTCTTGAACATCACCATGGTAGCCTGGCACCAAGGGTACATTTGCTGCGCCCATAATCTCTTTGGCCGCACTTTTGCTGCCCATCGAGTCAATCGCCGCAGCGCTTGGGCCTACAAAAGCAATACCGCTTTGCTCACACATTAGGGCAAAATCGGCATTTTCTGATAAGAAACCGTAACCGGGGTGAATCGCTTGCGCGCCAGACTTTTTAGCAATCTCAATAATCAACTCACCTTTGAGGTAGGAGTCGGCTGGGGCGCTGCCACCTAAGTAGAATGACTCATCGGCCATTGCCACGTGACGGGCGTCGATGTCAGCATCGGAATAAA
>CAJXIT010000449.1 GCA_913054055.1 uncultured Thalassolituus sp. | reverse complement strand
GGGTTTTTTAATATTATATTAAAAAACCTGAGTAGATTTTGGTCGTTTAAAATCAAAGGTAAGATAATTCTCCATTGATTTTTAATTTAATGAGCGTAAAGTACTGTATTTAAATACAGTGTTAATAGAAGGCGTGGGACATGATGTTAAACCCAGTGACCATCCAATATATGAGTCGCGAAGAAATTGAACGTCTTTTGTTCAGTTTGTCAGCAGAAAAAGATAATAAAGAAGCGCAAGCTTTCGAAGCTTTGGCACGAAGATTATTAGAGTTGTTAGAAAAAGCGATTGATTAAAGCTGTGTGAGTATGGCCTTCTTCAATACAAAGATTGGAGTGTTTTTTAGTTTCTATTGTATCTTTTGTTAACTTTATTGATCTTCTTTTTAGAAATAAGCCTTTGCCTCTAATCAAAAGAAAGCCCCTGTCTTAAGCGATAGGGGCTTTTTTGTTTCTACTGAATTTATTGGCTTAGTGTGTAATGGGTTTTATCACAAACAATAAATCCCCTTGGTTCACTTGCTGACCTTCACTGTTATGGATACGCACCACTTGATACTGAAGGTCAGGGTCATAAAGTTTATTACTTTGTGAATTAAACGATTTTAAATTTAATGGGCTAAACATCTTCATGGCTTCCATTAAACAAAGGGTTTGATTGACTTCAATAATATCGCCTTCTTTCACATAGGAAGGCTCTGTAGGAGAAGGTGCGCTGTAGAAAATGGAGCTGGCAGGAGCCAAAACTTTCAATTCATTAGAGCCTTCCACTTGAAGAGTATCTAATGTGACGCTGTTTTTATCATTGCCGGCGCTGGCTTCAATCTCTTCGATTAAGGTATCACGATCGGTTCTGTCTAAAAATTTAGGCAAGTAATTAGTGTCGTAATCGCCATTTACAAACACTTCGTCATTAAGGATGCGTTTGATTAGAGGGATGTTTGTACTTACGCCTTGAATGACAATGCTGTCTAAATATGAAAGCAATTTTTTGATGGTGTCGTTACGATCTTTGCCGTAGCAAATAATTTGTACCACCATGCTGTCATAGAAAGGGGTGACTTCTTTATTAGTGTCAATGGACTTTAATATCTGAATGTCTTTGCCTTCAGGTATTTCGCATCGAGTGATTTTTCCTGCATTTGGAATGAAATTAACCTCATCATTTTGAATGACGGCTTTTTCTGCGTTCACACGAACTTCGATTGCGTAACCTTTTTGTTTTGGCTTGATGTTTTTAATATTGCCGCCACTGGCAATATTAAATTGCTCGCTCACGATATCAATGCCAGTTACTAGTTCTGTTACTGGGTGTTCAACTTGAAGGCGGGTATTCATTTCCATGAAATAGACGTCGTTGGCTTCTAGGTTGTATATAAACTCAACTGTACCGGCACCGGTGTAGTCCACTGCATCAGAAAGGCTTTCTGCGTATTTATATACTTTTTCTTCCAGTGATTTTGGCAGCATGGTGGATGCTGATTCTTCAATGATTTTTTGGTTGTTACGCTGAACCGAGCAATCACGAAGGCCAAGTACTTTCGTATTGCCGTGGCTATCTCTTAATATTTGTACCTCAATATGTCGAAGTGAAGTGACAAATTTTTCAAGATAAATATCGCCGCTACCAAATGCACTTTTAGCTTCGGTTGATATTTGATGGAATAGCTCATGGATCGACGAAGGTTCGTGAACCACTTGAATGCCTTTACCGCCGCCGCCGTGTACAGCTTTTAATAAAACAGGGTAGCCAATTTCACTGGCCACTTTGGCTGCAATGGCTGATGTGGTGACGATACCATGAGATCCAGGTACAACGGGTACATTCGAAGAAATGGCCGTGTTGATGGCGTTGGACTTATTGCCCATGGTTTCCATCGAGCTAACACGAGGGCCAATGAAGTTTAAGTCATGGTTGCCACAGAAGGCTGCAAATTGAGCGCTCTCTGATAAGAAGCCGATGCCAGGATGCAGTGAATCTACTTTTTCAAGTTCAGCAATGCGTATAACACTTTGCGCGTTTAGGTAACTTTCATCTGGAGTGTTGCCACCGATGCAAACTAAGCGTCCATTTTTATTTAATAGATCAGCTGCTGTGCTGGTCATGTCTGGGTCAGATTGCACCAGCACTACATCAATATTATTTTCTTGAGCTTTCTTAACCAGTTTTTGTGCTGTACAGCCTCGAGCGTGTACAAGTACTTTTTTTACAGGGCGGAAAATCTTTTCTGCGACGGCACTGCTAGATTCACTGGCTTTGGCTTTAGCGGGGGTCACATAGCCTTCAAGAATTCGTTCGAGAACTTCTTCAGTGGTTTTTCTTGCAACGGGTATGGCCGGGTCTATGGCTCTTAACCGAGCATCTAGGTCGTCAACAAATGGGTGTTTTACTAAATCGGCCATGGCTCCATTATTTAATGATAAATAATTGGATAGGGTACATGTCGCAGGCAGGTATGAAGGCACTACAATTTGGCCTGCGAAGGGCATGTTTGTGCCTGAGAAGTAAAAGCTTTGTACCATTGGGTGTGTTGCAAAGCTGGCTTGCGCGCCGCCTGTGCAGTCGCCAAAACCAAAGACAACAATTGGTAGGTCGTTGTCACGAACGAAGCGTGTAATGCGATCATTGACCACTGACATTGAAAAGAGTGCTGACGCGCCTTCTTTTGTTTGCATGCCACCGGAAGAAACAAAGCAAACAATAGGGTAGTTGTGTCGTACACATTCC
>CAJXIT010000448.1 GCA_913054055.1 uncultured Thalassolituus sp. | reverse complement strand
CTTTGGCATTTAAAGATGCGGCGGCTGGTTTGTCGATTCTGACGGCTAAAGATAAAAATGCATTTATGGCAGGCATTCAAAATAAAGACCTAGTGATCAGTGGTGATTTTGGCGAAGTAATGTGGTTCCAAGGATTAACCAAATTTTTAAAACCTAAGAAAAAGAAATAATTTATGACGACCCCTCAAGGATTAACCAAACAAATTTTGCTGGCCATGGTTTTGGCCATCATTACAGGTGCCATTGCACAAGCATGCACTGGCTATGTAGCGTGGTTTGATACCTTGTTAACCGACTATTTAGTAGGTGGGGTCTTTTTTGTTATTGGTAAAATTTTTGTTGCCACGTTAAAGCTTTTGGTTGTGCCATTGGTGTTAGTGTCCTTGGTATGTGGCGCGGCCAATTTAGGTTCCGGTTCTCAACTGGGTCGCTTAGGTGGCAAAACAATTTTGCTCTATTTGTTCACAACCGCTGTGGCCATTTCGTTGGCCATGGGTTTTGCATTATTGTTTGAGCCGGGTGTGGGCGCTGACCTAACATCGAAAGCCCAATTTAAAGTAAATGAAGGCGCTTCGTTTGCTCAAGTGCTGATCAATATTTTCCCAAGCAACCCCATCTCTGCCATGGCAGAAGGCAAAATGCTGCAAATCATTGTGTTTGCATTGCTATTAGGTGTGGCCATTAATCATAGTGGTGAACGGGGCAGTCGCATCAAACAAACATTTGAAGATTGGAATGAAGTGATTCTAAATCTTGTGACCATGCTAATGAAAGTGGCCCCTATTGGTGTGTTCGCATTATTGTTTACATTATTCGCAGATAAAGGCTTAGCTGCCATTCAAGAATTGGCCGTCTATTTTGCTGTGGTTGTGGCCGTGTTATTAGTCCATGCAACTCTGGTTTATGGTTCATTAATTACCTTGCTGGCCCGTTTAAATCCTAAAACGTTTTATGCAAAAATGCGCAACGTGCAACTGTTTGCGTTTAGTACTGCTTCCAGTAATGCCACTTTACCGATCACCATGCGCACTGTTGAAAAACGCTTAGGGGTAGATAACAGTGTGGCGTCGTTTAGTGTGCCACTAGGTGCAACTCTTAACATGGATGGTACGGCCATCATGCAAGGTGTGGCCACTGTATTTATTGCACAAGCTTACGGCATTGTATTAGCGCCGGCGGACTTTTTAACCGTGATTGCAACCGCAACCTTGGCTTCAATAGGAACGGCCGGTGTACCAGGGGTTGGCTTGGTCATGTTGTCATTAGTTCTGACACAAGTAGGCTTGCCAGTTGAAGGTATTGCTTTAATCATTGGCGTAGACCGCTTATTAGATATGCTACGCACTGCAGTAAACGTAACAGGCGATGCGGCGGTATCGTGCATTGTTGCCAACAGTGAAGGCAAATTAGATAAAACCTGTTTTGATGATATCCAGGCAGGACAGTTAGAAACTGAAGGGAAATAAATGAGTATTCGGTTTACTAAAGCAGCGTTGATAACAGGGCTGTACCTCAGCTCGGCGCTTGCATCAATTAATGCCGCTGCGATTTCTGCATCATCGTCCATTGATCAGCTAAGCTCGCAAGTAGCCCCTTTGTGGCAATCCATGAAGCCAGCATGTGTGATGGCATTGGACTTAGAGACGCAAGGATCGATTGGTGATCGTTTAGAGTTATTGGATAATCAGTTGGTCGCCAACGGGCTGAGTAATCATTTAAAGCCTTTAGCAAAAGATAGAAACACGGCGTGGAATAATCAGGTTTGGACATTGCGTGAGACGTTAGAACAATCAGCGTTAAGTGTGGAAGAGCGTGAACCCCTTCGTGAATACTTTTTTAAATTGCAAACGCAAACCCCGAACGCCGATCGCGCTAAACTTGTGGCCGATGTGCAGTACATGAGCGAACAATTAAACAGAGCGTTGCGTAAAGAATTATGGAAAACGTGCCACGCTTTAGGCATTGAAACCATGGCGCAAGAACAGCTTGAAGCGGCGGTTGAACAACGTTGGTTGAAGCAAGCAAAAAAAGTAAATAATCAGTTAAATAAAGAACTGGCCGCTTTTTATTTTTACAGTTTTCGACAAGTTCAGAATATGGAGCTAGCCGTGTTAGCCAAAACGGCGGCGGCATTAAACCCTTGGGTGGATGCCACTGCTGAATCCATTGAAGCGTATTTTTTACAGTTGCGCGGGCAACTTTTAGAAACCGAGTTAAAAGCGTTAGCCGTGCAACCTGTAACAGATAAGCCTTTCTTGCAACCCAAACCTTGGGTGCCAAGCAATCAAAAAAGCCCGTTCAATTAAACGGGCTTTTCAGTGATGATTGCTGACTAAAACGCTTTTTTAATTTTTCAGAAGTCTTGCCATTTCTTGCAAGTCTTCTTTACAGTCTAATACTTTTTCCAATGCACTTTCGGCTTTGTCTTGATCTATGTTGAGTGTCGAGATTAAATCTTCTGGCACAGGCTCAAACGGTGCATCGTTTAAATCGTATTGGCGTAGCATTCTAGATGCCACGTATAGCATGCGGCTAAGGGTGCTATGTTCACCATCGTAGCCAGGTTCGTTTTGATAACGAATGGCGGTGCAAACCTCTTCTGGAATACCCCACTGTTTAAATAGGTTACTGCTGATTTGCTCTCGGGTTAAATTCATCAAATGCTGTTCAAGGTAATAGCGACCTAAACGGTCAATCATACATGCACGGGTTGGATCGCGACGTGCCATATC
>CAJXIT010000447.1 GCA_913054055.1 uncultured Thalassolituus sp. | reverse complement strand
CACAGCCTCAAAAGTGGGGGCTACCTGACTACACCTCTGATGCCAATAAAAATGCAAAAGAGACCGCTTTTAACTATGACCCAAGTTGGATGCCGACAGTTGATGAAGCAATTGAAGATGAAGAGCTGATCTTAACGGAAGAGCAGATTGAGTTGATCAAGCAAGGCGCTTATCAAGAAGGTATGCAGCAAGGGCAAGAAGCCGGCTTTAAGCAAGGTTTTGAAAAAGGCAAAGAAGAAGGTTATACCGCAGGACACGCTGAAGGAAATGAAGCTGGAAAACTTGAAGGTGTGACGGCTGGTCAAGAGTACATACAGCAACAAGTGGCTATTTTTATGGGGCTCGCTAACCAGTTTGCTCAGCCTCTAGAATTGATGAATGCTCAAGTCGAAAAGCAGTTGGTTGATATGGTTTTAACTTTAGTTAAAGAAGTGGTGCATATTGAAGTACAAACCAACCCTCAAATTATTCTGGATACCGTAAAAGAATCTGTCGAGTCATTACCTGTCTCTGGGCATGCAATTACTTTGAAACTGAACCCTGAAGATGTACAAATCATTCGTTCTGCTTATGGTGAAAGTGAGCTGGATACCCGTAATTGGACTCTGGTTTCTGAGCCAGCATTAAACCGTGGAGATGTACAAATCGAAGCGGGAGAATCCAGTGTGAATTACAGAATGGAAGAGCGTGTACGCAGCGTCATTCAAAGTTTTTGCGGGTCTAACCGCCATCAAGGTCATGAGTAATGCTCGAATTAGCCGAACGCTTAAGTCAATACAAAGTCCAAGGTCTGAAATCACGCCCAATTGCATCAGGACGATTGGTTAGAGTTGTTGGTTTAACGTTAGAAGCGACGGGCTGTAAAGCACCGATCGGTAGCTTGTGCCTTGTTGAAACTATGTCAGGTGAGATGGAAGCTGAAGTGGTTGGTTTTTCTGGCGATAACCTTTTCCTGATGCCGAGTGAACAAATTACCGGTATTTTGCCAGGTGCTCGCGTTACTCCTGTCACCGCAGAAAGCGGCATTCCTGTTGGAATGGAATTACTAGGGCGAGTGATTGATGGTGTAGGCAACCCGCTCGATGGTCTTGGTGCGATCTATACAGAGCAAAGAGCATCATTTAATTCTGATCCTATCAACCCATTGTCTAGAAAGCCTATTTCAGAGCCTCTAGATGTAGGGCTTAAAGCGATTAATGGCCTACTGACGGTTGGTAAAGGACAGCGTATTGGTTTGTTCGCCGGCTCTGGTGTTGGTAAATCAGTGACTCTAGGGATGATGACACGAGGTACTACCGCACAAGTAGTTGTTGTAGGCCTGATTGGTGAGCGTGGCCGAGAAGTAAAAGAATTTATTGAAGAAATTTTAGGTGAAGATGGGCGTAAGCGCTCTGTCGTTGTAGCCGCCCCTGCTGACTCATCACCTCTAATGAGGCTGAAAGGCTGTCAAACTGCCCTAACCGTTGCAGAATATTTTAGAGACCAAGGGTTAGATGTTTTGTTGCTGATGGATTCACTCACTCGTTTTGCCCAAGCGCAGCGTGAGATTGCACTATCCGTTGGTGAACCACCGGCAACGAAAGGTTATCCGCCTTCTGTATTCGCAAAATTGCCAGCTTTGGTTGAAAGGGCGGGTAATGGTAGTGATGAACAAGGCTCAATTACTGCTTTCTTTACGGTATTAACTGAAGGTGATGACTTACAAGACCCTATTGCGGACGCATCGCGGGCTATCTTGGACGGTCACATCGTTCTCTCACGTGAAATGGCTGACGCAGGTCATTATCCAGCTATTGATGTCGAAAAATCGGTAAGTCGTGTTATGCCTCAAATTACCACAGAAGAGCATGTCATGATGTCAAAAGCTGTGAGACAAGTTCTGTCAATATGCCGTAAAAATCAAGACTTGGTATCTATTGGTGCTTACAAGCCGGGAACGGATCAAGCGATAGACAGTGCATTTACACTGAAACCGCGTCTGGATGATTATTTACAGCAAAAGATGAAAGAAACCGTACCTTATGATATGTGCGTCAATATGTTAAAGCATGTCTTAGGGGGGTAGTAGACGATGGATAATGCTTTAGAGTTTTTATTAGAACAAGCAAAAGACAAAGAGAATCAAGCCGTGCTTGCTTTAAATAAAGCGAACTCGGAACTTCAGGATTATTACAAACAAGTTTCGCAAATCGAGCAATACCGCCTCGACTATTGCCAGCAACTCGTTGATCGCGGTAAATCAGGGTTAACTGCCAGCCAGTATGGTCACTTGAACCGTTTCCTGACGCAGCTAGATGAAACCTTGTCTAAACAAAGAGAAGCGGAAGGTCACTTTAAAAACCAAGTAGATAACTGCCAAGATTATTGGATGGAATTACGTAAGCAGCGTAAATCTTATGAATGGTTGCTAGAAAAAAAGCAGAAAGAAAAAGCGAAGCTGCAAGATAAACGTGAACAAAAACAGATGGATGAATTCTCTACATTGCTTTATAGCCGTCGTCGTAATTAATCTTTAGCATTAGGTTTTATGACCTTCTGCCCAACATATTTATAATCCTCTTTTTTGTTGTAGCTTCTGGCGTGTTTCTTGCTTTGATTGTCATTGATACACGCATTTTTACTCTTGCTTTAAATGCGTCCGACTTTCTTTTCATTGCTTTACTTAATCAGTGGCAGTGACGCGAATAGATAGAGCCAGAAATATGAATATTAGCCTTCCTTCAAGTTCGACGA
>CAJXIT010000446.1 GCA_913054055.1 uncultured Thalassolituus sp. | reverse complement strand
TACAAGGGATATTAAAAATACACCATGCGCAAAGTACATATTTTTAAGTGAAAAAAATCGATGAAAGAAGTATACAAATGCAGGCAACGCTAAAAATAGAAGAATATGCTCAAGCCGCTGCCAGTTGGCCCAACTCATTCCCGAGACAAAATCATACGCAATGCGCTCACCAACCACGACACTCCTTAATGCTATCGCCCAAATAAAGGCTGCAAAAAGTAGATGACTCACATGGCCATGTCGTGACAAGTTGATCACTAACAGATAAATAGAGGCGAGCATCAAAAAGCTAAAGATTATCGTGTCTATTGTTTTACTTTGACTTCTCAATTCTACCTGATGGGCCTCATCGGCAATTTTTAAGTCATGCCATACCCCACCTTCTTTATGATGGTGATTACTAATATGCAAAATAACGTTGTATGTTTGAGCAGGTGGTAACGCCAAAACTTTAGGCCCAAATTTAGGCTGTTCGTAATCGGCTTGATCCGACACAATCCCCCGCTGGAATAACTGCTCACCATTTACCCACAAGCTCACTGCACTGGGAATATCAGGTAGCCTTAGATAATAAGGGGCCACGGCTGGCATTTTGACAACCAGCCTAAGTGTGGCAAAGCCCTGTGGAGAGTAAGGTCCCTGTTTATGCCAAAGGCCGGGCAAACGAATCCCATCCTTCATAGGAGCATGCATGTCGGTATGCAAGGATTCCCAATCAAACGCCCACAGACCATCTAAGGCCACGGCCCCTTCATTTAATTCATCCTTTGAAATACTTTTCTCTGGCAATGCTATGCCGAGTAGGGGAAGAAATACCCCAAAGATAAAGACCGCTAACTTCATGATTTTTATTATGTTTATTTTTTTAACATGTTACGCATTATCGCAATCAAAAACATGTCCGTATACGCCATACTGACATTCTTTTCAGGTTAAATCCCTTTGACCTGAATTAGCCTTCTTTTACATCTTCATTTTTATTTAAAGCCGTTAACTTAAACCTCATTGGCAATCATGCATTCTGTCGATATCCACCATGTAATAACACCGCACCAAAAAAATATAACTAAAAAGGTGATTTATGAAAATACTACGATTAGGCCTAATTGTACTGGGTGTCATCGTCAGCAATATGGCAATGGCCTACCCTGGCGTCTTTCCAACTGCCACATTTAAAAACCTAGACTATGGTCTGTACTGGTTTGGTAATAATGACAACTATGAAAAAGCCGTTCCTGGCCAGAGTAATAGCTATTACAACAAAAGTGCAAAAACCATCATATATATCCATGGCTGGCAGAATGGATCAAGCAAAGCGAAAAACAGAGAAACTTTTAACAGAAGCGACAGCGGCGCCCCCGATATGGATCTCGCCTACGCATGGCGTCGGGCTGGATACAATGTGGGCATTCTTTACTGGAATCAATTTGCAGATGAAGGAGAAGTAAAAGACGCTGAAGCTAAAATTTGGAGTAAAAATGGCCCCCGCGCAATGCGCTGGCGCGATCATAATGGCAACTACCACTCGGGCCCCAATAAGGATGCTGCCACTCTTATGTTTGAAAGCTTACGGGACAACATGTCTAACTACACCGGCAGCCGACTCATTATTGCGGGTCATAGCTTAGGCAATCAAATGGCCGTTGTATTAAGCAAAAAACTAAAAGATGGCATCAGTGCCGGCAATACTAACAGCAAGCTAAAACCTAAACGTGTTGCTTTGCTAGACCCTTATTATTCCAATGGCTCAAAAAGCTACATTGGTAATCAGTGGACAGGGGCAAAAGCACGGGGCTACGTAGACACTTTAAAAAGTTGGGGGGTTATCTTTGAAGCCTATCGCTCAAGCTCAGTTACAAATACCTTCCTAGTGGGAGATGAAAACAAAGGCCTGCTGAATAAAACGGCCTTTGTAGAGCTAAAATCTTGGTATTTTTCTGCATGGCAACAAGCCGAAAAACACGGAGCCGCTGTATTCCATTACCTATGGTCGTTTGACTTTGCCATCCCTTCAATTAAAAGCTCTTCCGATCAAGGGCTTAGCGCTAAAACAGGAGATACTCGAGTGAAAGCGTTAATGAATGGAAATAAACGCCTCACTCATGACCTTGGGGCTTACACTAAAAGCCCTGGCGATGACCGCTTTAAATACAACAACCGCCTTTAATCACACCGCCTAAATCAATCGCACACTATCTATTAAATAAGTAGTGTGTGATTTATTATTCTATCCATGATTATGATTTAACACTTAACGATCCATATTAATCAAAATTTGACAGGTTTCGGTAAAGACACGATAAGAGTTACTGCCATCATCGTACCCTATATTTAAAGTTCCACATTTTTATACGCGATTAAAGTTCTTGAATACCTTCGGGAATATCATTGCCACCAAAGAATATATTCATACTAAAATTTTCTGAAAGCTTACCGCTAAAAAGTCCAAGTAAACCTACTATCATCATAAAATAATACTGGATTATTCATGATAAACTTTGGTTTCCAGTCACATTCAATTTAAAAATTTACGAATATTCTACTTACATAACACGCACTGCTATTCTTATTAAAAGAGACGTAGACTTTTTTATTTTAGATAGAAGCGGTCATGGCTAAAGACAAAATGCTTCTAGATAGCTCCTCCGCTACACCCTTCTTTCCAACTGTCACATAATAATATGCATTAGGCGCACTTGCATTTTTACAAGCGTCATTATCGTTATTAAATGTCATGATCCACGT
>CAJXIT010000445.1 GCA_913054055.1 uncultured Thalassolituus sp. | reverse complement strand
GCCGGTACTGGGGTTAGCCGTATTAATCACAGAAGCGAAAGGTGTGACCATTCTAGGTATTGAATTACCCATATTGATGGAAAAAAATAAAGATACCGCCCACCTGATAGAAGACATTCACGAAACGCTAGGAAACGTATTCTTATTGCTCATATTTGTTCATGCTGGAGCCGCCATTTGGCATCACAAGTTCAAAAAGGACAATACCCTTAAGAAAATGTTAGGTAGCCACTAACTTTAGACCGTATTGTCATGAACCTGATCAATACAACTTTAAAGCCTGATGCATAGGACTCACCACACCATGTCCTATGCTTGCTTTTTCAGAGACTTAGATCGGTGTCTAGACATTCTGAATGCTGGACGCAAACTCCCCTATTTACCTGCTATTTGCTACAATCCCTCTCGCACTCTGCATCCCTTCAATACGAGCCAAATTATGCATCCAGCTGAATTTAAAACCTTACGTGAGGCCATTGGCCTTTCTATCTCTACCTTGGTTAAGGTCATTGATGTGGATGAGCGCTCTATTCGAAAATGGGAGTCTGGAAAAAAGAAATTACCACTCGATGTGATTGAGCAGGTTGTTGCCATAGACCAGCTAATTACCGATACCGCTAATAAAGCGTTTGATGACTTTAAAAAATCTCCACAAGACAGCGTGACTTTGCATCGCTACATTGAAGAGGAAGACTATTTGAACGCGCACCCAGAGTTTGAAGGATTACCCATTACCAGTTATGGAGTCGTATTGTATCGTTTACGACAAAAACTGATTGATGCAGGGGTTCCTGTATCCATTGAGTATGTTTAACCTGCCTTGAACTAGATTACGTTAATTATTTTTATGATCATGGATTTTTTTGCTTTCTTTGACCTTAGCTATCGACAATGGGATGCCATTGCCGACAGCTACATTCCTTTGTTAGCCCTGTTAAGCGTTATGCACCTAGTGCTGTACGTTTTACATGGCACACACTGCTTTAAAGCCTTCATATTTCAATACTTAAAGCAAAGCTCAATACACATTGCATGCATATTACTGTGCTTAATTTGGGTATACGGTTTGATGTTTATTGATAATGCATTAAAAATCTGGCCCGCCTTCAGCTATGACGGCCACATTCTGGATTACAGTACTCATACGGCCCTAGCCTGGGTATTTAGCTGCTATTTATTCTTTGTATATCAACTGCGCTTTAAACTTGTATCGGTTTTGCTATTGATCACAATGGGACTGTATTTATGTTTAATGAAATTTCAGAACTACCATACCTTTGCCGATATGCTAACCACCAGCCTAGTGGTATTGCCGCCAATGGTATTTGTATTTAAGACCGTTACTGGTCGTACAATAAAAACCTTATGAAACTCAGTAAACGTCTCACGGCCATTGTAAAAGCCACTGAACTTACACCCTACGATCACATATGGGATTGCTGCTGTGACCACGGCTACCTTGGGCAACAGTTAATGCTACAGCACCCTAACAGCCAAATTCATTTTGTGGATGTGGTGCCTCATTTAATTGAGCAAGTTGAAGCCCAGCTAATCACTTCCTCTTTATCCAATTGGCAATGCCATTGCCTAGATGCCGCAGATATTGAACTCACTAACCTAGCTGGAAAAAATCAAAAGCATTTGATCATCATTGCAGGTGTGGGCGGAGATTTATTAATGGATATGGTTAAGGCCATTTATAACGAACATTCAGACAGACCTAACAAACCAGACTTGGATTTTATTTTATGCCCTGTGCGCCAATTACATACGGTACGTCAAGGATTATTGGATTTAGAGCTAGGTTTAATTAGCGAGCAAATTATTCAAGATAATAAACTGTTCTATGAGGTGATACACGTGAGTAGCCAATCCGCTCAAGCCGTATCGTTAGTGGGCAATCATATGTGGAATTTTTCAAATAGCGACCATCAAACGTATCGACAAATTATGATGGATCACTATCAAAAACAGCCAAATAGTCTGGCTAAAAAGCTTCTGTCTTTGTATCAAGCTTTAACGGAATCGGATCAACTGTCATAGCTGTTTTTACGAAAATGGCATAGATATGTAATGAGCGGATGAATCACTAATTGCTATCCTTAAATACACTTGTAATGTGTTTACTGACTTTGATGAATGCAAACATTGACATCCACCCACTATCTGGCTGTACTAAAGCCTAAAACAAAGGAGCCGAAAGATGAATCCGACAGATATTATAGGGTTTTGGTTTAATGAGATTGAATCAAAGCAATGGTTTGTAAAAGATTTAGAGTTTGATCAATTATTGATTGAGCGCTTTTCAGCTATTCATACACAGGCCAGTCAGTGTGAGCTGTTTGATTGGCGAGATACCGCCGAAGGCTGTTTGGCTGAAGTGATCATTTTAGATCAGTTCTCTCGTAATATGTTTCGGGATACGCCACAAGCATTTGCCTTTGATGCCTTAGCTTTAGCCTTAGCCCAGTCGGCCATCGCCTCTGGTTTTGATAAAGCTTTATCTGCGCAACAACGTACCTTTTTATACATGCCGTTTATGCACAGTGAATCACTCAAAGTACATGATGTGGCCATGACATTATTTAGTGATAATGGGGTTCAAGCGAATTTAGATTTTGAAATTAAACACAGAGACATTATTGAACGCTTTGGGCGTTATCCTCATCGCAATGGAATTTTAGGTCGTGAATCCACGCAAGAAGAAATAGAATTTTTAACTCAGCCGGGGTCTTCTTTTTAACCC
>CAJXIT010000444.1 GCA_913054055.1 uncultured Thalassolituus sp. | reverse complement strand
TTTTGTCGGTGAATTAGAGCTGTTCTCATTGGCTGAATCTTTAGGTGGTGTTGAAAGTTTGATTTGTCACCCTGCTTCTATGACTCACCGCGCTATGGGCGAGGCGGCTTTGGCTGAAGCGGGTGTTTCTCAGCAACTTCTACGTTTATCTGTAGGTTTAGAAGACGCGGGCGATCTTATTGAAGATTTAAACCAAGCGTTTATTAAGACGCATAACTTCATCGAGAATGGGGAAGAAAGCTAATGAGTGTTTTGCGCCAACTGCATAAATTTGGTGGAAGTAGTTTAGCTAACCCTGAATGCTATCAGCGGGTTGTGAATATTTTAAAGGAATATTCAAGCGCGACGGATTTAGTCGTGGTATCGGCAGCCGGTAAAACGACCAATCGCTTAATTGAATTCTTAGAAGCATTAGACAAAGACGGACGTTTAGCGCATGAATGCCTTCAGTCATTACGTCAATTCCAGCTTAATTTAATTGAAGAGTTGTTAGAAGGTGAACAAGCCTCTCATCACCTTGGGTTAGTTCAAGCGGAATTCACGGCATTAGGTGAATTGAATGCACCACTGACTGAAGCGCAAAAATCTCAAGTGCTAGGTCATGGTGAAGTCTGGTCTTCAAGATTACTTGCTGAACTTCTTTCTCAAAATGACTTACAAGCTATTGCTCAGGATGCTCGTGAATTTTTACGAGCAGAAGCGGGAACACAGCCAGAAGTTGATCGCTCTCGCTCTTACGCCTTAATTAAAGAAGTTCTGGCACAACATACTCATTGCCGAGTTGTTATTACAGGCTTCATGGCTCAAAACAGCGAAGGGGAAACCGTTCTTTTAGGTCGTAATGGTTCAGACTATTCAGCAACCGTCATTGGTGCGTTAGCAGAAGTTGACCGTGTAACGATCTGGAGTGATGTAGCTGGCGTTTACAGCGCAGACCCTCGACTGGTTTCTGATGCGTGTTTATTGCCTTTGCTTCGCTTGGATGAAGCGAGTGAATTAGCTCGACTGGCTGCGCCAGTATTGCATAGCAGAACCTTGCAGCCTGTTGCTCAAAGCGCGATGAACTTAAGTTTACGCTGTAGCTATCAACCTGAAGCAGGTTCAACCCAAATTGAGCGTGTATTAGCTTCAGGACGTGGTGCAAAAATTATTACTTCTCTGGATGAAGTACTAATCATTCAGGTGACATTTGGACACGGGCATGACTTTGAGCGTTTGACTACCGAGGTGCTCGAAGGGTTGAAGCGTGCTCAATTAGAGCCGTTAGCGTATGAACTACAGCCAGACCAATACTGCATCCGTTTAGCTTACACTGAAGAAATTGCTGGTGGCGCTTTAGAATATTTACAAGACCATGCGGTAGAAGGTGAGATAAAACTTAAAGAAGGTTTCTCCTTAGTTGCCGCAGTTGGAGCGGGTGTAACGAAAAACCCGAACCATTGTTATGGTTTTTATCAGCAACTTAAAGACTCACCGGTAGAATTTATCTCAGAAGCTTCTTCTGGATTAAGTTTGGTTGCTGTGATGCGCAAAGCTGACACATCTATTTTAGTAAAAGGTGTGCATTCCCAGTTATTCCAAGCACAGAAGCGAGTTGCTATCGCTTTGTGTGGAAAAGGAAACATTGGTTCGAGTTGGTTAAGTTTATTCGCTGAACAAAAAGCTGAACTAGAAAAACGTCGTGGTATGAGCTTTGATTTAGTGGCAGTGATTGATAGCCAAACGTATTGGTTTGATGAGCAGGGTATCGATCCTACAACAGTGCTTACCCGTTTCTCTGATGAAGCTGTAGAAAATAACGGCAGTGATTGGTTAGAGCGTTTAGGCGCAATACAGGGTTATGATGAAGCGGTTGTCTTGGATGTCACAGCCAGCAAGGTGCTTGCTGAGAAATATCTAGATATCGCTAAACAAGGGATTCATCTGATCTCTGCAAACAAAGTGGCAGGTTCGGCATCCAGTGAATATTACCATCAAGTGCAAGATGCTTTTTCTAAAATCAGTCGCCACTGGTTATACAATGCAACTGTAGGAGCCGGGTTACCTATCAATCACACGGTTCGAGACTTACGTGAAAGTGGCGATGATATTATTGCTCTTTCGGGCATCTTCTCGGGTACTTTGTCTTGGCTGTTTCAGCAATTTGATGGCAGTGTGCCATTCAGTGAACTTGTTGACCTGGCATGGCAGCAGGGTTTGACTGAGCCAGATCCTCGTGCTGATTTAGATGGCTCTGATGTGATGCGTAAACTAGTTATCTTGGCGCGAGAATCAGGGCTAGATATTGAACCTGAAAATGTGAAAGTAGAGTCGCTAGTGCCGAAAGAGCTGCAAGATTTGTCTGTAGATGATTTCTTTGATAAAGCTTCATTACTAAGTGACGAATTGGCAGAGCGCCTAACGAAAGCTCAATCACAACAGAAAGTACTGCGTTATGTTGCTCGCCTTGAAAAAAATGGCAAAGCAACAGTAGGCGTAGAAGCTTTATCTAAAGAGCACGCGCTAGCAAACCTATTACCGTGCGATAATATTTTTGCGATCGAGAGCAAATGGTATAAAGATAATCCATTAGTGATTCGCGGACCTGGTGCTGGTCGAGAGGTGACAGCAGGAGCAATTCAATCTGATTTAAATCGTATGTCTAGTTTGTTTTAATCCGTTTAATGGTTAATTGTTCTGATTAACCAAGCTGCAATAACCCATAAATATGGCTGAAAGTAGAATTCATTTACTTTCAGCTTTTTTG
>CAJXIT010000443.1 GCA_913054055.1 uncultured Thalassolituus sp. | reverse complement strand
CTTTATTACTGTAGGTTTTCATTTACCTTTAAGCAGTGGTTTTGAACGATTACTTACCCAAACCCCAATACTCACCAGTAATAACGCTAGCCATAAAATCCAACCGGCTGATTCTTGTAAAATTGATATCCCCAATAACCCTGCGATCACCGGCACTAACGCCATAAAGGATCCCATACCTTGTGCACCAATTAATTTTACAGCCTTCACATACAACAGCATTTGAATAATGGTGGCTAAAAAACCTTGGTAAAAAACCTGCAAAGCAATTTCAGATAACCCTGACTGAGAAATATTTTTTGGTAAAAACAAAAGATACACCGGCATGTAAACCAAGCAAGTAACAAACGCTAATGAACATGTGGCTTGCCAAGGTGTGATGTGCCACTTATTGATCAATACAGAAAACCAAGCCCAAAAGAATGCTGACATCACAAAGTACACATCCCCCCGAGGCATATGCCCCATTGAAACAACCTCTTTTCCAAATAGCATGGCAATGGCAACAACAATCAAACATAAGCCAAGGCGCTTATTACTGGATAATGGCACCTTTATTAGATGCATTGAAATAAACGCCACAAATACCGGAATCAATCCAGGTAATAATATGCCACCGTGCAGGGCCGAGCTTAATTCGAACCCTTTAAATGCAAATATGGCGTAAGCCAAACCACCAATAAGGGCACTGGCAAAAAACTTCAACTGCAATAAATTAAAACGAAAAAACAACGCCCATATAGGTAATAACAAACCTGCACAGGTTACATAGCGAATGGCAATCACATCGTAAGGAGTCAACTCACTGATCCCCCCCATACGGGACACAATAATAAAACCCGACCAAATTAAAGCCGCGGCCAATGCACATAACACACCTAGCATGTGTTTATTTTTAATCATGTTCATTCACATAGCCTTGAATATGACTTAACAATAGCAGTAAACTAATATTCTTTAATAGTGAATAATAATGAATAATGTATTCTCAATATGAGAATATCAACTCAATACTTTCAAATCCATTGACCGAGATTGCCATGGAAATCAGCGATTTAAAGATATTCAGCGCTGTTGCTGAATCAGGCAGCATTACTCAGGCTGCGAAAAAATTGCATAGAGTGCCTTCTAACGTATCCACCCGCATTCAAAAATTAGAAACCGCCATAGGGCAAAGCTTATTTATTCGTGAAAATAATCGCTTGCACATTTCCCCTGCGGGTAAAAGCTTATTAGGATATGCACAGCAAATTTTAAATTTAGCCGATCAAGCTGTCTCTCAATTTCAAAACCAAGAACCCAATGGAGAATTAAGAGTTGGCGCCATGGAAGCAGTTGCCGCCACTTATCTAACCCAATACTTGGCCCCTTTTCATCAGAACTTCCCCAGTGTCATTTTAAATGTTAAAACCCTGCATACAGAAGGTTTAATAGAATCCGTATTAAAAGGAGAGTTAGACTTAGCCTGTGTTGCCAATCCAACCCCTCATGATGATCTTGAAAGCCTGAGCATCATCAAAGAACCCATGACATTAGTGAGCAGCCTAAATACCAAGCAGCTTAAACATATCTGCGAACCAATACGTTTATTAGGTTTCACCCAAGGTTGTTATTATCGCAAAAGTTTAATTGAGTGGGCGCAGCTTCAAGAGATCAATTACAGTCTGCATGAAATTCAGTCTTATCATTCACTGCTTAATTGTGTGAGTGCTGGAATGGGCATTGGTATCACCCCAAAATCATTATTAAATCAATTTCATGACAAAGATAAAATTCAAACTCACCCTCTACCAAAGCACCTTAAATATACCTACACCCATTTAATTTGGCGAAAAGGTCATGTAAGCGCTGCTATGCAAGCATTTATCAATTTAGTGAAACAAAAAAAGCCGAGTATATAGCTCGGCAATTTGGGAAGTCTTTTTATATTTTTTATTTGTTTGCAGTGTAAATAAAATTATTGGTTCACAACATTCAAATCAAATACTGTGGTCGTACCCGATACTTCGTTCCCCACCGCAATGTAGTGATTACCTTCACGGGTAAAGTATTCAATAGATTCTGGGCCTAAATCACCCGCTTTAGCGTTGTAAGTATCATTGTCGCAATCACCGTCTTCATCAACCTTAGTACACACTGGTTGTGTAAAGTCTCGATTGTTCAAGTAGCTGATGAAACTTGCACTCTTAGGCTGCGTTACGTCGTAAACCATGATGCCACCTTGGCGCTCAAGTCCAATAAAGGCATAGTGCTTACCGTTGATCTCAGCCACTTCGATAGCTTCAGGTTCTACGCCTTTATCATCACTGCGATCGTCACCGCTTTGGTTGTTATCATTGGTGCTGTTGAAGTTTGCAGGATCTTGCTCAAGTACGATTCGAGCAAAATCATCGCCGCTATCAAACACTAGCTCGCCTGACTCATCCCAGATAGAGAACGAGCGGCTGCCGAATGCTTGAACCTTTTGGTCAGCAGCGAGTGTCCCTTGTGGCTTAATCACTTTAAGACGTGCAAGTTGCTTGTTGTCTTTCAATGCTCCAGCTAATGGGTGGTTAGCGTCAATATCTAACTTCTTGCCGCGTACTTCATCGACATAAGCGATACAGAAGTCCTCTACTGTGGTGTACTCAAACATGCCTTGGTTGTCGTCGCCATCCCATTTATAGCCTTTTTCTTCACACTGCTTTTGCGTGGTTTCAATGCCATATTCACGACCATCACCTTCATTTGCAGTCATGATATATGTGGC
>CAJXIT010000442.1 GCA_913054055.1 uncultured Thalassolituus sp. | reverse complement strand
CCACCAACACCCAGTCCATATGATTACTGTATTTCTGGGCCAAATCAGGCCGGCGACTGAATAACAAACAAGGATCGTACAGCATGTCGCTATAGGTGATTCGATTCTGTTGCTGCCTCCAAAGTTCAAACGCTTCGAAGGTTTTAATAAAAAAGCGGCACGAAGCTGGCAATCCAGTCTGTTTAAATACAACGGCTGCTGGATCTAAGCCTGATTTCACTTGATCCACAAACGACACCATGGGATCTAGCCATTTCTTTTTGTCATTCAAAATCTCTTGCGCAATATCTTTACTGGCATACTGCTGCATTAACCGCCACAGCATCTGCTCCTGCTCAACTTGAGAGATGAGCTCTGAATCAAAAGCCGGCAATAAATTGTCCTTTACCAAACCTTGGTAAATTTTTAGACCAAGGCTATGAAAAGTACGTACTTGAGGTAAGCCCGATGCCAACAAGGGGGTCGCAGACATAAGGGATGAAAGTTTAGCGCTGAAATCCAATTGAGCGGATTTGTTATACATAATGACCAATAAGCGCTTCGGATTCACCCCTGCCACTAACCTCTGCTGAATGAACAAGGCTAAGGTGGTGGTTTTACCTGCGCCAGCCACTGCAATGACTTTAGCGTGACCTTGCTCGTGCTGTATGATCTTGACCTGCTCAAGGGTCGGTTGCTGAGTCGATTTAGGGTGTATTTGCAAAACGCTGGCCTTTTATGATGGCACTATTCTAATTGAAAAACGGGTTTAAAGTCATAAGCTGTTTTAATTGACCATTTTTTAATCATCACAGGAGATTATACTTTTATTCTTCAATATGAGAATGGTAGAATCCGCGTCCAAAATTTAATCAACTCGTTAACCAAACAATAGGAACACCATTATGTTCGACGTAAATGAATACTTTGAAGGCAAAGTTAAATCCATTGCTTTCCAAACTGAAACGTTACCCGCCACTGTTGGTGTAATGGCGCCAGGTGAATATGAATTTGGAACCAGTCAAAAAGAAACCATGACGGTAGTGAGTGGGGCTTTAACCATTCAATTCCCAGACAGCACTGAATGGAAAACATTTAAGCAAGGTGAAAGCTTTATCGTAGAAGCCAACGTTAAATTTGGCGTGCAAGTAACTGTTGAAACAGCTTACCTTTGCACATACGAATAACGACAAACACATCGTTATAGTTTAAAGCCGCAAACTGCGGCTTTATTATTCCAATTTTTCCATTACGCAAATATCTGATTGGCCCAAACCGTTAACCCTGCTGCCACGCTACCAAAATGATCACCATCCAAAACACTGATGTTGCCTAATTTTTTCCCTATGGCTTTACGAATGACTGGTGACTGAGCCGATCCACCTGTTACGTAAATTAAATTAGGCTGACAACCGGCTTGATCAATGGCATCTTGCATTAAGTTTGTCATTTTCTCTAAGGGCCTAGCAATCGCATCAGCGAATTCACTTCGAGTGATATCACAAATGAGACCAGATTCTATATAGGATAAATCAACACAGGTTGTTTCATCATCCGACAATAAAATCTTGGCCTGTTCAGCGTTACGAACAACGTGGTGATTTTGTTTATTATTTCGCATCTTAATAAATCGCTTCAAAACTTCAGGCTCTGTGGTGTCTCTCAATAGCTGCTGTAAATGCATCCCCGTTCTTTGTTCGTTAAATACCGCTTGGGCCCCCACATCATTGGTTCTAGCCGCATCCCAAAAAGGTTGTATGGGCATTTGCAAACCATTTTTTAGTTTGGATTTCATACCAAATAATGGCATCAAATACTTGCCTGACAGTTGAACATCCAAATCGTTACCGCCAATTCGCTCACCACTGTGTCCTATAAAATCTTGCTGCCGGTCACTTTTATTTTTATGATTAGGTCCCATTCTCACCATGGCACAATCCGTAGTACCACCGCCAACATCCACCACTAAGACTGTTTTGTTTTCTGTGAGACTTGCTTCAAAGTTTAAACCCGCTGCGATGGGTTCAAATAAAAATTCAACGTATTTAAAACCTGCTCTTTTAGCGGCATGGCTTAAAATTTCGAGCGCTTGTTGATTGCTTTTTTCGGCATTCAGTCCTTGAAAATTAACCGGACGCCCGATAACTGTATGAGTGATCTCTTGTTTAAGCTTATGCTCAGCTCGATTTTTTACCCCCATCATCATCGCGGTCACAATATCTTCAAAAAAATGAATGGATACTTGTCGCAAACCACTTGCACCCAAAAATGATTTAGGAGATTTAACAAAATAGCCTTCATTCGGTAAGGCTAAATATTCTTCAAATGCATCTCTTCCAAAATATAGAACCTGTTCATCTGGGGCAAAACCTTCTTCATGGCGAGCTATTCTTGATTTTTGAAGCTGAGCACTGCGAGACTGAATAAAATCTTGCTTAATAGTGGGATTGGAAATTCCCTGAGCGGCCTGTTCACATATTAAATCACGGTGTAAAGCATACAAGGTTGATGGCATGAATGCTTTTCCTTGGTCCAGCTCAACCAGTTCAACGTCTTGATGATCTGGATTAAAAACACCCATGGCACAATTACTTGTGCCATAGTCAAAACCGGTAATCATGCATTCACCTTAGGGTAATTATTCAGGGTAAATTTTATCACGCGAAAATAACATATCACTACTTAGCCTACTAGAAGATTATCCAATGAAAATAGTGCGATCACTTTAAAAAATAACCAATCAAAATGGATAAGAGTGAATTTTTAAACTATT
>CAJXIT010000441.1 GCA_913054055.1 uncultured Thalassolituus sp. | reverse complement strand
AGGACTTTTATTCGGCCAGGATGTTCATTCAAATTATACGCTCTGATGATATTTGTAGGCTAAGTGATACTTTGGCATTTGTTGTTATGCCGGATCATATTCATTGGCTATTTTCTTTAAAGGAAGGTGTTCTTTCTTCTTTCGTTCAAAGGGCCAAATCATTTTTTACTAAGGCTTATGGTGAGGCTATTTGGCAGGATGGGTTTTATGATCACGCCATACGTTCTGATGAATCTTTGATTAATGTGGCAAGGTATATTGTTGCCAATCCGATAAGAGCAGGTTTGGTTAAATCTGTGAGGGATTATCCTCATTGGGATTCGGTTTGGTTAGAATGAATGTCGCCAGCAGGCTGTCTCTTACAGGTGTAGAGTTTATTTGAGATTTTTTCGGGTGCCAGCAGGCTGCATCCTACAGGTGTAGAGGTGATATTAATTTTTCAGGTCGCCACAGGCTGCTTCCTACAGTGTGGGATTGATTTAACTTCTCGGGTTATCAGTGGTGTTGAAGTAGATGATTATTTTGTAGGAGGGCGCCTGCGCGCGACCAATTGGGAGGATGCCAAAAACGAAAAAGGCCTCAAAAGAGGCCTTTCTATTAACATCAAAAAATAAAACTTAAGCTTCTTCAGAAGCTAGTAAATATTCCATTAATGCTTTTTGAGCATGTAAACGGTTTTCAGCTTCATCCCAAACCACTGCACGAGGGTCGTCCATCATGTCGTGACTGATTTCTTCGCCACGGTGGGCGGGTAAGCAGTGCATGAAGATGGCATCGTCAGCGGCTAGGTCCATTAACGCGGGATTAATTTGGTAATCTTTGAAAATCTTTTCACGGGCTTTTTGCTCTTCTTCTTGGCCCATTGAAGCCCAAACGTCCGTCACCAATAGGTGAGCGCCTTTTGCCGCTTCTTTGGTATCGCGAATAATGGTCACACGATCTTTATTAGCTTCAACCAACTCAGGCATTGGATCAAAGCCTTCAGGGCAGTTAACCACTAAATTAAAGTCAAACTGACGAGCTGCATTAATGTAGCTATGGCACATATTGTTGCCATCGCCCACCCAGACCACGGTTTTGCCTTTGATGCTGCCGCGGTGTTCTTGGAAGGTTTGCATGTCTGCTAGTAGCTGGCATGGGTGATAATCATCGGTTAATGCATTGATTACCGGTACACGGGAGTTGGCTGCAAAGCTTTCAACAATGTCATGACCAAAGGTACGAATCATGATGATGTCGCACATGCGAGACAATACCTTTGCACTGTCTTCGATGGGTTCGCCGCGGCCTAGCTGAGTATCGCGCGGAGATAAGAAAATCCCAGCGCCACCTAGCTGGGCAATGCCGGCTTCAAAGCTTACGCGAGTACGGGTAGACGATTTTTCGAAAATCATGCCCAGTACTTTATTTTTTAATGGCTCGTGAACTTGTCCTTGGTGTTGCAGAGACTTAAGTTCAATGGCGCGGTTGACAATCATCGCCAATTCAGATGGCGTGAAATCTAATAATGTTAAAAAGTGACGGACTGCCATGAGCTAGACCTTTATTATTTTTGCGCGGCGAAAAAAGCAGTAATTTGATCGCACACTTTTACAGCGATTTCATCGGCTTCTTCGTCGGTGAGTATAAATGGTGGCAATAGGCGCACCACATTGCCGGCTGTTACATTTAACAGTAAACCGGCTTCCAATGCTGACTTCATAATGCCAGCTGCATTTTCTTGGGTGTTTAAAACCACGCCAATCATCAATCCTTTGCCGCGATACTCGGTGACCAATCCTGTGTCTTTTAATTGAGCATCAATTTTATTGCGAATTCGATCACCTAGTTCAAGGACGCGCTCGCATAAATTTTCATTTGTAATGGTATCGATTACGGCGTTGGCTGCAGAGCACGCCAATGGGTTGCCCCCATAAGTTGAACCGTGGCTACCAGGTTGCAAAACTTCAGCGGCTTTGCCTTTTGCTAAGCATGCGCCAATAGGTACACCATTGCCTAGGCCTTTGGCTGTGGTTAATACATCTGGGCACCAATCAAAATATTGAAACGCAAAGTATTTACCTGTACGGCCATTGCCGGTTTGGATTTCATCCAGCATCAAAAGCATGTCGTTGGCATCGCATAATGCACGCAATCCATTCATGTATTCGTCTGTGGCAGCGGTCACGCCGCCTTCACCTTGAACAGGCTCTACCAATACCGCAATAATGTTTGAATTTTCTTTAACGGCTTGTTGTGCTGCGTTTAAATCGTTGTAAGCAACACGGGTAAAGCCTTCTAATAACGGGCCAAAACCTTCTTGGGCTGCTGGGTTGGCCGTGGCGGTTAGGGTGGCCATGGTACGGCCATGAAAGGCATTTTCTACCACCAAAATGGTTGGGCTAGTGATGCCTTTATTGTGACCATATTTACGGGCTATTTTAATGGCCGCTTCATTGGCTTCAGCACCTGAATTGCTGAAGAATACATTGTCCATACCGCTGATGGCGGTCAGTTTTTCAGCCAGGGTTTGCTGTTGGCCAATGCCATATAAATTTGAGGTGTGGACTAAGTTGTCTGCTTGTTCGCGAATGGCTTGCGTAACAGCAGGGTGCCCGTGGCCAAGGCCACACACAGCAATGCCGCTCAAAGCGTCTAAATAAGCTTTGCCATCAGTATCAAATACATGCGCGCCTTTGCCTTTTGTAAAGGTAACCGGTAAGCGCCCGTAGGTATTCATAATAGGTTGCATCGTATTTCCTCGGCAGCCTAAAAACACAAAAG
>CAJXIT010000440.1 GCA_913054055.1 uncultured Thalassolituus sp. | reverse complement strand
GAAAATAAATCTGACCAAACCCGTATTATTACTCTAGCACAGCCATTGCAGAATTTGATTGGCTCGAATTACCAAAAAGGTCGTGATGGCATTCAAGATTCTGCCTGTTACTTATCTCAAAACCCGATTGCTCAGAAGCATCATTCGGTTTCTCTTAGCCACGGTGACTTGGTGTTCTCTGGCGCGAGTTTAACCAGTGATTCTCCTTATCAAAGTGACATAGAGGGAGAAGTGGTTTACGGCGTTCAAGTGGCTAATCACTTGATTGAAGCGGGTAAGGTGTCTGTTTCAGTTAAACCTTCCTTTTATACATCGAAAACAGACAAGCAAGTTGAATACGCCTTACGCACTGGTCGAACTAATGCAGAATTTGAAACCGGTATATACAGCGGAAGAGAAGCGCTAAGTGCCTTAGTGACCGTCCAATTGGAGTTGGAACCTGGTGAAGTGGTTGATCTTCGCTTTGCGCAAGTCATGGCTCACAGTAAAGTGCTACTGAATGATTGGGCTTCAGAAAAGGCATATACTCAGTTCTACCCCCAGGCTATGCCAGCAATCGATATTCTTAATGATGTGCTTCCAGAATTGGAAAGCATTGAAGCTACCATTGTGGCTCAGCAAGCAGATTTCTTGGCTGAAGCAGAGCAGAAAATAGATAATCCTGAGTCAGCTTTGCGTTATTCAACCATGGCGATGAACTCATTATCCTTTTTAGCAGAATCCACGGTGTGGGATAAAGACGATAAGTTCTTAGTGAAAGAGTGTGTCGACTATCCATTTTTTAACTCTTTAGATGTGTACTTCTATGGATCCTTCTCTCTGCTTTATTTGCTGCCTGAGCTTGATGGTTGCGTGATGAAGGAGTTTGCTAAAGCCATTTTAGCGGAAGACTTTACTGAGCGCCGATACTGGGAATACGAAGCGACGCCCAATGCCGAATTGATTGATGAAAAGTATCAAGGGGTAAGGGCGGTAAGAGGCGCGGTGATACACGATTTGGGCAGTCCATTCGACATCCAACCTGATGCTTACAGCTGGCATAATGTAAAAGAATGGAAGGACTTAGCCCCCAAGTACATTCTGATGGTGTATCGCCATTATCAAAACACGCAAGATCTCTCAGTGGTTAAAGAGTGTTGGCAAGCAGTAACGGAAAGCATTGAATTTTTATCTAACTTAGTTGCTGAAGGCGATGATTTACCATTAACACGAGGTACTGATGACACCTTTGATAACCTCGCGTCTCATGGTATTTCTATTTATTGTGCAAGCCTTTGGGTTGCAGGCCTTCAAGCGGCGAGTGAGCTTGCAAAATTGATGGATGAAAACGAACTTGCGACTCATTATTTAACACGATCTAAGTGCGCTTTAACGACCGTAGAACAAAGCTTGTGGGATGAGAAAGAGGGCTACTACCACTTTTTTGTTACCCCAATCCAAGCCAAGCATTTGACTGGAGAGAGCTATCAAGATCTGGAAACCTTAGGACTGACTTTGACGGGTGATACGATTGCTGACAAGAACATTCTGAATCACTATCTAAACCAAACTGACACATCAGTTAACCTAAGTAAGGTTTCTCAAAGGATCTCTAAGAAACGTTTACTCAGTGAAATAGCCCCTCAAGCTTTTACTCAAGAGTATTCAAATCTAGTACCTGATTCAGACAACAGTTTCGGTGACGCCTTACTTGCTGACAGCTACCTGCAGTTAATTGGGCTAGAAGGCATTTTCCCAGAAGATCGAATTCAACGTGCACTAGATTATGTCTATAAGCATAACTTTGAGGTCAACAGTCCTACACTCGGTGTTGCAAACATGACACTTGCCGATGGTTCACCGCATGACGCTTTTCAAGCTCAAGATGTTTGGATTGGCGTTCAATTCAGCGTGGCAACGGCATTGAAATTAGCGGGAAAAACCTCTCAAGCTGAACAGTTAATGGATACTGTATATACCGCATTATATGACTACTCAAAGATTCCATTTGCTGCACCTGAAGGGTTTAATTGCTCTGTAATTGTTACTGAATCAGAATTGGGAAATGCATTTAGTTTGTCAATAAATGAAGCGAAGTCATGGATAGACGCATTGATTGAGCAAGAAATTTTGTTTTTTGATAAACGCGTCGAAAGATACTGATGAGTTTGTTAGTATGCTTAAAGTTGACGTTCCTGCTGAAACGGCAAGTGATTTACATAAATGGCTATTGAGCACAGGTCTAAAATATACAGCGGGTCGATATTTTAGGCCCGGGATGATTTTCGCTTATTTGTACTAGCTTGTTTTTATTCATCGCTATGAATTCGTAAACTATTATTTAATAAAAGGGAGCTATTAAGCTCCCTGATTTTTATCAGCTTAGAGTTTGGTTTATCTAGAAGCCTGTTTACTTAAGGTTTGGCTTAATCGAGTAATTAGCTAGCATTATAGAGTTGCTAAGGGCTTAAAAGCGGTATTTGAAATACTTGTTTCAAAAGCTTAGGAGATAAAATGCGTACTAAAACTAGAAAGACCACTGTATACGATGTCGCTAAATTAGCGGGTGTGTCTCCCAGTACTGTTTCTCGTTTTTTGAATCGTACGACCTATGTGTCTGATGATAAAAGCCAGAATATTGAACAAGCTATAAAAGATACGGGTTACAAACCCAATTTTCAGGGACAAGACAGCCTTAATCGCCGCTCATTGACGGTTGGTGTATTAGTCCAGCATCCAGATAGTCCATACACAAGCCGCATTTTGAATGATATGGAGAAAACCT
>CAJXIT010000439.1 GCA_913054055.1 uncultured Thalassolituus sp. | reverse complement strand
GTGTATGTCGCCTACAAAAATTTGCGGCACGGTGCGGCGCTTGCTGCTTTTTACCATGTTGGCAAATTCAACAGGGTTGTTGGTTACTTCAATTTCAATGAAGGGCAGGCCTTTTTCGTTCAGCAGTTTGATGGCGGCTTTGCAGTAAGGGCAATAATCTTTGTGGTAAACAGTAATATTTGTCATGGTAATTCCCTCGTGTATCGTGAAAGTAAAACTACTATACTCAGTGCATCTCTATTTCTTTGTATCTGTAATACCCATAACTATGTCAGAAATACCGAATATCTATCTAGACGACCCAGACCCTTTAAGCGTGCTGCTAAGCAAGCTCAGTTTAAGCGCTGAAATCTACGTAAATGGTGATTTTTGTGGGACCTGGTCTGTGGATACAGGGGGCAGTAAACGCATTCCGTTTCACTTGGTGGGTTCGGGTAGCGCTTGGTTGCATTTTGAAGGGCAAGCGCCCCAGCAGTTAACCCCCCATGACTTGGTGATGTTTCCCCATGATGCGCACCATGTGATTTCTAACTCAGAAATGCCGCCCGCCCCAGAGCAAGTGAACGCGCCCATGAGCAATGACGGCGAGGTGACCAATTTAATTTGTGGCTTTTTTGAATTTAAGAATCCGGTGTTTTTTCCGGTATTGGATTCTTTACCAAAAAATATTGTGCTTAAGTCCCATGAGAAAGACAGTGGCGAGCGTATTGAATTTTTAATTGGCTTTATGCTGAAAGAGCTGGCCGCTGCACGCCCTGGGTTTTATACGGCCATTGATCAAATGGCATTTTTGATTTTTATTGAAATCATGCGCAAACAAATGGGCAACAGCGATTTGCAAGACGGTTTGTTAAAAGCCTTGTTTGATCCCCGTTTAGGTAAGGCGCTGAATAGGATTCACCAGCAGCCAGAAAAAGCATGGACCTTAGAAACACTGGCACAAACCGCATTAATGAGTCGTTCTAACTTTGCCGATGCATTCAGTAAAATTGTGGGTTTAACCCCCATGAAGTATTTGACCCATTGGCGCATGAACGAGGCGCGCCGCTTATTAAAAACCACGGCAATGTCGGTGGCCAGTATTGCAGAAAAAAGCGGTTACGAATCAGAAGCGGCGTTTCGTAAAGCGTATCGCAATACCTTGGGTGAACCGCCCGGGGCAGCAAGGCCCAAATAGCGTTAGGGCATTAAACATAAGTGATACAAATACAAAAAAAGGCGCCATACAAAGGGCGCCTTTTTTGTTTGGTTCGTTCAGGCTAACCTAGCTATGTATTAGTCATGAATTAGCCATGTATTGCTGGGTTGGAGTGTTATAGGTCGTTAGCATCTACATTAACAACCGTTGGCCATGCGCTATTGGCTTGTGTGATATGAGTTGGCACGTCTTTTTTCCATGCTTGATACACACTGCGGTTTTTGTTCACGTATAACTTGCCATCCACCACTTCAAACGCTTTACCGTCGATCTCAAACTTTTTACCAAAGGTCATGCCGTAGGCACAAAAACCACCATATTGCGGGGCAAAGCGCTCAGGTTCGGCATTAAAGGCATCTCTGTTCTTGGCGCTGCTAAAACGGTAAATAGCGCCGTTATGGCTGGCGGTGTATTTGGCTGAACCTTCTACCGGCTTGCCCTGTGTGAAATAGGCAACGGCATCATGGCCGGCCAGTATCACATTGTTTTCATCTGTTTCAGTGTCTACGCCTGCTTGGGCCAAGCTGATTGAACCCAGTGTAATGGCGGCAAAGGCTGCGAATTGGCTGATCAGTTTTGTAAGTTTCATGTTGTTTTTCCTTGTTTGTGTAGAGTAAGGAAACTATAGGCGGGAGTGCGCTTAGGGGATATGTTCAATCGTCGGGTGGATATGTCTAAAAGTCTTTTTGTGTGGGGCTGGGCTGATGGCATGGATAAATGCGTTATGTCAGCGTCATTTAGCGACCTATATTATTCTGAGTGGTTGGGTATACTGAAATTACTCACTTTAACCGCTGGGCAAGCATGTTACGATTTTTGATCGTCTGTTTATTTACAGTATCTACCACGCTCAGTTTTGCCAGTGGTGCTATCACTTGCTACGTAAAAACGCCTGTTGCCTTTGGTATGGTGCCGGCTATCTCGTCTAACATAACAGAATTATGGGCTGCTCGAATTAACCGTCATATTCGCAGTGTTTCTTGTTTAGACGTTTCTTTTGGCAGTGGGGCGAACTTTAGCCAGTATATTGATCGAGCGCGCAGTGGTGATTTTGATGTATTGGCAGTACCCGCTCATATAGCCAGTTATTTAATTAAAACATCTGGCTTTAAACCTGTGGCATTTTTGGTGTGGGAGTCTAGCTACTTATATGCAGTGAAAAATGATTCAAGTTTGATGGCAGTAGATGATTCGGTTTTGCTTTCATTGGGTGATATCCGTGGGTTGAGGGTTGCGCTGCCTGATCCACTTGCTGAAGCCAGTATTTTAGCCAAGCAATCATTGTCTGATAGGCGTGAGGATATCGCGTTTGATCATTACGATCACTTTGGCCAAATTGTCAGTGTTTTATTAAGCAATCAAGCAGACATTGGTATTTTGTTATCCCCTTTTTATAACGCGTATAAAAAGCGGAGCGGCCTTGATCTTCGCATTATTTATTCTGCCCACTTTCCTTCCCATGGCATGGTGATCGCCGCTCCCCATATTGGCGAACATGTTCGATCTGAGATGTTAAGAGTGCTCACAGCTCTGGAAGAGAATGCGGATTTATTTTGGGAGTCTGTCAAACCTGTTTCAGAGAAG
>CAJXIT010000438.1 GCA_913054055.1 uncultured Thalassolituus sp. | reverse complement strand
TAAGCGCCCTGAAAACTTCTTAGGTATGCACTTCTTTAACCCAGTGCACATGATGCCTCTAGTAGAAATCATCCGTGGTGAGAAGACGTCTGAAGAAGCGGTTGCGACTACTGTTGCTTACGCTAAGAAAATGGGTAAAACACCAGTTGTTGTTAACGATTGCCCTGGCTTCTTGGTTAACCGTGTTCTTTTCCCTTACTTTGGTGGTTTCGCTTCTCTACTTAAAGACGGCGCTGATTTCCGTAAAGTAGATAAGGTAATGGAAAAATTTGGTTTCCCAATGGGTCCTGCATACCTAATGGACGTTGTGGGTATCGATACTGGTAAACACGCAAACGATGTTATGGCTGAAGGTTTCCCTGAGCGCATGAAGGCTGACTTTAAGTCTGCTATGGATGTGTTATTCGAAAACGAATACTACGGTCAGAAAAACAAGAAAGGTTTCTACAAGTACGAAGAAGATAAGAAAGGCAAGCCGAAGAAAGTATTCGACGAAGCCATTCTAGAAATGCTTGCACCTGTACTTGGTGAAGCAAAAGATTTCGAAGCAGAAGAAATCATTGCACGCTGCATGATTCCAATGTGTAACGAAGTAGTTCGTTGTCTTGAAGAAGGCATCGTAGATACAGCTGCTGAAGCGGATATGGCTTTAGTATTTGGTATCGGTTTCCCTCCATTCCGTGGTGGTGCTCTACGTTACATCGACACAGTTGGTCTTGCTAACTTCGTTGAAATGGCTGACAAGTACAAAGACATCAGTCCTTTGTACCACGTGACTGATAAGATGCGTGAAATGGCTGCGAACGGCGAAAGCTACTTCGCTTAATTGACGAACGAGACTAGGAGAATACAAATGAGCTACGAAGATAATGATGTAGTTGTAATTGATGCAGTACGTTCGCCAATGGCGCGCTCTAAAGGCGGTGCTTTCCGTAACGTACGTGCTGAAGACATTTCTGCAAACCTAATTAATGCGCTTTTTGAGCGTAACCCAAACGCAAAAGCAAAAGACGTTGAAGACGTAATTTGGGGTTGTGTTAACCAAACTTTAGAGCAAGGCTTTAACGTTGCCCGTCAAATTTCATTGTTGACTGACATCCCTAAAGAAGCGGCTGCTCAAACTGTTAACCGTCTATGTGGTTCTGCAATGACAGCAATCCACACTGCGGCGCAAGCGATTCAAACTGGTAACGGCGATGTATTCGTTGTTGGTGGTGTTGAGCACATGGGTCACGTGAATATGCAGCATGGTTTCGACCATAACCCTGCGTCTTCTAAGCACTCTGCTAAAGCGTCTAACATGATGGGCCTTACTGCTGAAATGCTAGGTAAGATGCACGGTATTTCTCGTCAGCAACAAGACGAGTTTGCAGAGCGTTCACACCGTCTTGCTCAAAAAGCAACTGACGAAGGTGATTTCGCAAATGAAATCGTTCCAATGTACGGACACGATAAAGATGGCAAGCAAGTTCTTGTTACTCAAGACGAAACAATCCGTCCAGAAACAACGGTTGAGAGCCTAGCTAAGCTACGTCCTGCTTTCGATCCTGTATCTGGTACAGTAACAGCGGCAACTTCATCTCAGATTACTGATGGTGCAGCTGCAATGTTATTAATGAGCGGTAAAAAAGCAAAAGAACTTGGTCTTAAGCCACGTGCACGCATCAAAGCAATGGCTGTTGCTGGTTGTGATGCTGCGATCATGGGTTACGGTCCTGTTCCTGCTACTAAGAAAGCACTTAAGCGTGCTGGCTTAACGGCTCAAGATATTGATTTCTGGGAGTTGAACGAAGCGTTCGCTGCTCAGTCTCTACCATGTGTTAAAGATCTAGGTCTTAAAGACATCGCTGATGAGCGTATCAATATCCATGGCGGCGCAATTGCATTAGGTCACCCATTAGGTTGTTCTGGTGCACGTATCTCTACTACTCTAATCAATGTATTAGAGCAGAAGGATGCGAAGCTTGGTGTATCTACCATGTGTATTGGTATGGGCCAAGGTATTGCTACCGTATGGGAGCGTCTATAAGCTATAACTAGCTTTTAGAGCCAAAAAAACCGGAGCTGATCACTCCGGTTTTTTTATGCCTAGGGAAAGGTTGTATTAAGGTGTAAGGCAGGATGTCGAAGCCTATGTATATGAACATACGTATACTCGCGAAGTCAGGATGAGAAAAGCGGGTGTTATGCCTACAGGATATAGGTATGCCGAGCGACGCAGGAACCAAAGCTGTTGGTTGAAGTGTGTGGGTGGGACTTATGATATTGGTGCACCTAGAGTGTGGAATACCGAGCGGCACAAAGCTTGGTGTAATTAAAGTGACGGAAAATAACTCAAGAGATTGAAATGATTAAACCGGGGATTTATAAGCACTATAAAGGTGCTTTGTACAAGGTAATTGGCACTGCTCAGCACAGTGAGACAGAAGAGTGGCTGGTGTATTATCAGGCGCTTTATGGTGAGTATGGTTATTGGGTTCGACCATTGGCGATGTTTTGCGAAAACGTCACAATTGATGGAGAAACCATAAGGCGTTTTCAGTTAATAAAAGAAGATTGAAAAGGGGGCAGCTAAAATGTTTTTTTATTGCCCGCCATGGCGTCTAGATCTTTTGGGATGCCGAATTCATCATGAGTGTCTTCATCTTCGTCAACGCCTTTGCTAAGTTGGTCGGCCACAATGTTTCCAAATAAAACTTGCGTTTTTTTGGTGATGTTTCTTACGCGTTCATTTTTTCCTTCAAATTTTAAATCAGATTCTATGAGTAGTTTCTTGGCGTATT
>CAJXIT010000437.1 GCA_913054055.1 uncultured Thalassolituus sp. | reverse complement strand
CCAAACCTATTTCTTTTAACTGTTTGGAAAGCAGAAAGCGATGCGAGTTACTCCCAACAATCACAGGTGAGAAATTTGAAATACTGGCAGCACGTTTTACGGCCTGCTGAAACAGGGTTTGGCCCGAGTCAAGCAAATCCAAAAATTGCTTAGGACATTTCTTTTTTGAAAGAGGCCATAGCCGTGTACCTGTACCACCAGCTAATACAATCGGATATATCCCCCCCTTCATTTAAGCACGTAACTGCGTTTCAATTTCTTCAGAAACAGTTCGATACTCTTTATCTAACTTTTTCATGCCCTTTTTAGAAATACCACCAAGCACCTCAATAGCATGCCTAACACGGGCGCGACTCATATCCGGACCGATCATTTCCATGCTATCCAATACTGAAAAAGAATTAGCCGTTCCTGCTACAGCAACAAAGTAAGCAAACAAAAAGTCTTTTACTTTTACGCCCTGTGTTTTTGCCAATGCAAATAATCGTGCTTGGATTTCTGATTTCTCCCAGTGACGAATGGCTTCAAGCTGCCACAACCCCATTTGAAGCTGTTTAACCATGGCGTCTTTTTCAACACTTTTGTGGGCAAAAGATTCCTCGGTTACATCAGGCATACCTGACAATAAAAAGCCTGCCAAAGGCACCACATCTGTTAAGCGCTCAACTCGAGGCTGGATGTGCTTAATCACTGGCTTAACAGAATCAGACTGTAAGCCCCACTCAACAAACTTTGCCATAAATTCATCTTCTGACAAATCGCGCAACCATTGACTGTTAAGCCAGCTCAATTTGTCCTGATCAAAAATCGGACCGCCAAGAGATACACGCCTAATATCAAAGTTTTCAAACATTTCAGCACGAGTGAATTGCTCACGCTCATCAGGCATAGACCAACCCATACGGGCCAAATAATTTAGCAAGGCTTCAGGCATAAAGCCCATACGCTGATAATAAAGAATGCTAGTTGGATTTTTACGTTTACTTAGTTTGGATTTATCAGGGTTTCGCAGCAATGGCATATGACATAAAACAGGCATATCCCAGCCAAAATATTTATATAATAACTGGTGCTTCGGAGCTGAACTTAACCACTCTTCACCACGAATCACATGACTAATTTCCATTAGATGGTCATCCACCACGTTCGCCAAGTGATAAGTTGGCATACCATCCGATTTCATAAGGATCTGGCAATCAATCATGCCCCAATCCATTTCAATATCGCCACGCAACATATCACTAAAGGTACACACTCCCTCTTCTGGCACGTGCATGCGTACAACGAAAGGGGCATTTGCCGATTCACGCTCAGCTACAACCTTGTCATCTAACTTAAGGTCAGAATATTTAAGAGCGGAAAAGCCACCCGCTTCTTGCTTTTTAGCACGCAGCTCATCCAACTCAGCAGCTGTGCGATAGCACTTAAAGGCATGGCCTGAAGCCAGTATTTTTTCGATGTACTCAGCGTAAATTTCTCGACGCTCACTCTGGCGATACGGGCCTTTATCGCCACCCACATCCGGGCCTTCATCCCACTCCAGCCCAAGCCACCTGAGACTGTCATAAATTGTCTGTTCTGACTCTTTTGTACTTCTAGCCTGGTCAGTATCCTCAATACGTAACAAGAACTCACCGCCGTGCTGACGAGCAAACGCCAAATTAAACAAAGCAATGTAGGCTGTGCCTACGTGTGGATCACCTGTAGGAGAAGGCGCTACGCGAGTACGTACAGTCATGGCTATTCCCGAGTCATTCTTAAAAGGCCGCAATTATAGGGGGCAAAGTTGTTTTGGCCAACCAACAAGACACAGACTACGCTTAAATCAATGAATTTATCCCTATTAAAAGCATATTTTATAGTCAGTGTATGGCTACTTGCCCTTTATTGCCCAAATTCTGGCGCAACAGAGCTTTCAGGTGCCTATAAAACGCCCATTGAGAACTTCTCTATCCTTGAAGACCCCAGTAATATATTGGCCGCCTCAACTGTACTCAGCCAGCCAAATCAAAAATGGACACAATTAGAGCGGCAAAACCTTAATCTGGGATACACTCAGTCTGCCATATGGGTAAAATTCGAACTTTCCAACAGATCCAATCAAACCCTAAATCGAATATTAGATATAACCTATCCATTATTAGACTCAGTTACTCTTTATAGACTTGAAAACAGGAAGCTCAAAAAGATCATGGCGTCTGGCGACGCATCGCCCTTCGCCAACAAAAACATAAGCCACCCTAACCACGTTCAAGCCATAAGTATGAAAGCAAATACACGGGATGTGTTTTACATCAGAATCAAAAGCAACTCACCAATTCAAACGCAATTTCTAGTCTGGGATCTCAATGAATTCCAAAACCACTACCGGTCCATTTCTGGTTTTAACTTCTTTTATCTTGGCCTGATTTTTAGCATTGTAATCTTTAACTTTTTCGTATTTATATTTCTTAAAGAAACCGTATATATCACTTATGCATTTTACGCTGCATTTTTTGGATTATTAATGACATCTCAAAATGCAATTTTATTCGAATACCTCTACCCTAATCTGCCAATCTTTCACAACTGGTCACAATTGTTATTTGCCGCTGGCACCATTTCACTTACCAGTCTATTCAACTTCCATTTTTTAAAAATAAATCGCAACTCACCTGGAAGTAAAACCTTAATCACATACACCGCGATACCATTACTACTGGTTATGGTAAGTCCATTTATTGGTTTTGCCTTATCGATACAACTGGTTGTCATCAGCGCACTAATTATTGTTCCCACATGTTTCTTAATTGGCGTGCATTATTCAAAAAA
>CAJXIT010000436.1 GCA_913054055.1 uncultured Thalassolituus sp. | reverse complement strand
TGTGCTCTTCCGATCTAATGGACTTAATATGAGCAACTCCCCCTTCTGGCACAACTTATTTCGACCTGCTGATAAAAAAAGGCACGGCATCTGTGACCTTTGGTTAGACACACCTATTTTTGAAGGGTTGACTCACAGCCAGTGCTTAACACTCGTTAATGAAATGCCTATACGTCGCTACGACATTGACGAGGCCATCTTTACCCAAGGTGAAATTGGCATTGGCACCTGTTTGCTCTTAAAAGGTACGGTCAACATTTGCGCAGGGGATAAAGTACTGGCCACCATGCACGAAGGGGATTTTTTTGGGGAGGTGGCGCTGGTGATTGAATCACCTAGAACCGCCACAGCCATTGCCAGCAGTGAAAGTGAAATCGTATTTTTTCTTCGCCCTCAGCTTGAACAGTTGTTATCTCAATCACCACGTTTAGGCAGCCGCTTAATGCAAAACCTTGCCCGTGTGATGGCCAACCGATTAGGCAGTACCAACGCATTATTGGAAAGCTATCATGTTAATGGCTAGGCTGCTTAATCCGTTTAGCAAAGCGGTGTTATCGTTTATTTTTTTAGTCATTATTTCAGCGCTGATGATTTGGTTGCTTAACCCTGTGATCGTGCCCATTTTAGTATCTTTGGTATTGTATGTTTTTTTATCCCCCTTTCATCATTGGCTAACCAATCTTGGCTGGCGAGATGATCTGTCTGCCTTAATTATTTTATTAAGCATGATGTTTGTGGTGACGGTGCCTGGCAGTTTTATGTTAAGCGCTTTTAGCGAGCAAATGACCCTTTGGCAAAGCAAAGCCAGTACCGCAGGGCAATCTCTGAACATTCTACTATCTGACATCTCTGCTTTGCTGGCTCAGTGGCAATTTCACATTGAAGTGGATCAGCTTAAAGCCAACATCATGTCAGTATTTTCAAACGGGGATAGCTCTTTACTGCAATCGGTGAGTAATATGGTGCTAAGTATCTCAACCTCTTTATTGCTGGTGCCGTTTATTACCTTCTTTTTATTGCGAGATTTTGAGTCCCTAAGAAACCGATTATTAAATGCCCTACCCAACCGCTATTTTGAACTAGGTTGGTTAATTTATTTTAAAGTGGCGGATCAAACTGAAGGGTATGTTCGCGCGGTATTTATTCAGCAGTCAATATTGGCTGCCGTGGCAACACTGGGATTTTGGATGGCAGGATTTGAAAGCCCAATTTTATTAGGATTGATTGCCGGCGTATTGGGGTTGATTCCTTACCTTGGCCCAGCCTTAGGCTTGCTGCCCCCTTTTTATTTAGTATTGGCTTCACAACCTGTGAATTATGACGATATGTATGCGGCGGTTGCCGTCATTGGGTTTGCTTATGTGATAGACAATTTATTTGTGATTCCCTTGGTTGTGGCAAAGTTTGCCAATATGCACCCACTGATTGCGCTTTTAAGTATTATTATTTTTGGTAACTTTTTTGGGATTTTAGGTATGATGGCCGCGATTCCATTAATGGCCATTTCAAATATTATTCTTAGTCAGCTTTTATTGAGTTTTAACCCTCAGCGCTTTAAAGCCATGATTGTTTAATTTCACAAATTTGGTTTCATAACTTAAGCCATCAAAGCATCAATCCTTGAGCGCTGCAAAAGTCCAACCATGCTTTGGGATAATCATTGTCTGTAATGATGCGTATTTCTTTTGATTCTAAATCAAGATTAATATGCACTTGATAGGCGTGCAATAAGTGATGTTCGGTAAGTAGCCGGTCATGATCCGCTTGAGTTAATTGATCGTCTAATCGCTTTAAATAAAACTCACCGCCGTTGCTGTAAATTTTATCCCCCACAATAGGAAAACCCAAACTGGATAGATGTGCGCGAATTTGATGTTTACGACCCGTTTTTAATTCACATTCAATTAAACTAAAGCCACTATTGGATGCCAGCACGTTAAATAAGGTTTGGCTTTGTTTGCCCTGCCCAGCTTCTACTTTATGCATTTGGCAACGAATGGCGCTACCCTTTAAGGTTTTAATATCACAATGGTAATCTAGCTTTTTCCAATCTGGCTCACCGTGCACAATGGCATGATAAATTTTGCGCTGAATTAAAGTGGTTAATTTAGGTTGGTATTCACTGGCAGCATCATTGCTTTGACCAATTAAAATAATGCCTGAAGTTTCAAGGTCTAGTCGATGCAATAAATGAGCATCTGGCCATGGACTTTCGCGGCGCAAAAGTTGAACCAAGGTATTGTAAACATTTCGTGTGGTTCGGCTAACCGGTAAATTGGCCGGCTTATGTATGGCCGCTATTTTATGATCATGCCAAATGATTGACCAAGCAGTATCCACTGACCCTTCTTGGTAGTTTTCAATTTCATATTGAATCACCTGTCCCGCTTCCATGACTTGGTTTTTACTCACCACTTCACCATCAACTTTCACTGCGCCACTGGCCAATAGCTGAACCCAATCACCTTGCTCAATTTGCGGCATGTTGTCAGATAAATACGGCACTAGCATTTTATGATGATGTTTTTGCGTGACGGTAAAGGTAAAACTGGCTTTCAAGGGATGCTCAATGAGTTTAAAAGGTGAGATGTAGCAATAATACAGCATGAGGGGAAAATGGGCTATGTACCCTGTGTACAGGACAAACGATTATAAATTCCCACAACCTATACGAGCTCAGCCTGCCCCTTGTGAGTATGCTTGCAAGCGATAAACCTAGTTCAAAACAATACTGTGACAAGGCTAACGGATTCCCGTGCGAGCACGCTCCTACATTTATATTCAAACCCGCTCAGATTTTGATTTATCAAAAAACTGTACGAGCTCGGC
>CAJXIT010000435.1 GCA_913054055.1 uncultured Thalassolituus sp. | reverse complement strand
GAGTACCGGATACTTCTGGCTTACCAAATAAACGCAATTGCGTGTTAGCAATAGACAAGGCTTGATTTAAATTACCAAACTGTACGTTTTTGCTTTCACCAGAAACTAATATGACTGATGAAGCACTTGGGCCATTTTGCTTAACGATTTTATTCACAACGGGAATGGGCAAATCTAAAATCGCGCGAGCGTGTAATGCAAATTCAGATAAGTCTTGAGAGATTAACGTTACCAAACCTGTATCGTGTGGTCGCGGGGATACTTCACTGAAGATCACGTCATTCCCTTTTACAAATAACTCTACACCAAATAATCCTTTACCACCCAAAGCTGAAGTGACTTTTTTAGCCATGTTTTGTGCAGCCTTTAGTGCGGCTTCGCTCATGGCCTGGGGCTGCCAAGATTCTTGATAGTCGCCCCCTTCTTGCCGGTGCCCAATTGGCTGGCAAAAAGACGTGGTGATATTTGACTCTGCATCATGATGACGAATGGTTAATAAGGTAATCTCATAATCAAAATCCACAAAGCCTTCAATGATTACCTTGCCTTTCCCGGCGCGGCCACCTTCTTGTGCGTAATCCCAAGCGGTATCCATCTCATTTTCATTTCTTAATAAAGATTGCCCTTTACCCGATGAACTCATAATGGGTTTTATCACACATGGCAAACCGATATTTTTAATAGCACTTAAGTATTCTTGTTTGGTTTGGGCAAATTCGTAGTGACTTGTTTTTAACCCTAACTCTTCCGCTGCTAACCGTCGAATGCCTTCACGATTCATTGTTAGCTGAGTGGCTTTTGCGGTTGGAATAACAGTAAACCCTTCTTGCTCTAACTGAGCCAGGGTATCTGTGGCGATGGCTTCAATTTCGGGCACGATCAAATCCGGTTTTTCTGATTCGATCACGCGTCGCAGAGCATCACCATCTAACATGCTGATCACATGACTGCGATGCGCTACCTGCATGGCGGGTGCATTGTCATAGCGATCCACTGCAATCACTTCTACCCCTAAGCGTTGTAACTCAATGGCCACTTCTTTACCAAGCTCGCCAGAACCACATAATAAAACTTTTTTTGCACTTGGGCTTAATGGGGTACCAATCATCACAGACATGGAAAATTCTCTAGATTATTTTCGTTCAGTATAAGTAACTTTAAACGTAAAAAACAGTTTAGGCATGGGAATGAAATCACCCACAAAAAAGCCAGAGCGACATGACTCTGGCTTTTACGGTAAACAGTGAAAAAATATAATTAAATAGAAATCACATTTCCCGATTCGGATTCACGCTTAGCGACCTTTTTCATCACGAGTGTTTTTTGCTCGTTATCCATTTCGCCCCAGTCAGTAATTTCTTGACCTGTTCGATAACAACCAATGCAAACGTCATTTTCATCTAATGCACATACGGCAATGCATGGGCTTTTTACCATGCCAAACATATTCTTTTTTTCTGTCATAACAGTACTTCTTTCTCTGTATCCATTTCAATCGCCTATGCTTTACTTTTGATTAGCAAAGGCTTTTTGTTCTTTTAGCTTGGTTTTATAGCGCTTGAAGTTTTGCACATAAAATTGAGCACTCATTTCAAGTTGCCTTTTTTGTCCTTCACTTAATTCTTTTTTGATCTTAGCTGGGCTGCCCACAACCATAGAGCCATCAGGAATCACCATGCCTTCGGGTACCAGAGTATTGGCGCCGATCAAACAATGCTTACCAATTTTTGCACCATTTAAAATCACACTGTTTATACCGACTAAGGTGTAATCCCCAACATCGCAGCCGTGCAGCATGGCTTTATGACCAACGGTGACGCCTTTACCAATGTTTAATTTAAAACCTGGATCAGTATGCAATACCGAACCATCTTGGATATTTGAGTCTTCACCAATGCTGATCACATCATTGTCAGCACGAATCACAGTATTAAACCAAATTGAGGCATTATTATGTAACACCACACTGCCAATCACATCGGCACTGTCAGCAATAAAATATTCTTCACCTAATACTTCAATTTCTCTGTCTTCTAGCGCGTATACCATTTTATAAACCTTTTTATTCTTATGTTTTGCTGTTCCATCAGCGATTGTTTTATTTGCTATTGAGATATTCGTCAATATTGCCAATGGCCAATTCAAAGTTTGTGTCGTAAAAACGATTGAACATTTCAGCTAACATCACCGCTGTTAGCCCCCAAATGGTGTAGCTTTCAAAATACCAGCGCGGCCCTTTGAAGCTACCAAACTGATCTATTTGATCAGGCTGACCTTCTAAAAAGAACTTGAGAGGCACCCTAAAAATGGATTCTATCTCACCGGACTCTTCTGTCAGCTCTACATTATTAGGCACAATCCCTAAAACCGGTGTCACTAAAAACCCATAACGAGAAACCACTTGGTCCAGTTCACCCACTATCTGAACTGATTCAGGAGATAAACCAATCTCTTCATGGGCTTCACGCAATGCTGTTGCCACAAAGTCCACATCGGATTCTTCCGTTTTTCCACCAGGGAAAGCCACTTCACCCTTATGGGTGGGCATTTCACTTGAGCGCCTCGTTAAGATCACTTCTGGCTCAGGCTGATCGGTAATGGCCACCAAAACTGCGGCGCTTGCTAACTTTTCTAAACCCAACACTCTGGGCTCGTGTGCTTTCACTTGCTCTATTAAGCCAGTTAAACCCATATACACCTCTAAATCTGGTCGTATTTTAACCAACTATGCTTATCACTTCAGCTTATTATTTTACGCACTGACAGATTATTTCGATCAAAGCATGATTTTTGATACACAAGATAGGCTGAACGCCCCTGTATGACGGGCTATCGCTACTTTTTTAT
>CAJXIT010000434.1 GCA_913054055.1 uncultured Thalassolituus sp. | reverse complement strand
AAATCGCTCATAAATAACTCTTACTCGTTTATAATCCTCATACACATGTTCAAAGTTGGGAATATTATGATCCCATTCAATCAGGGTGGCTCGAGCACCTATACGCTCTAACGCTAATTCATAAAGTTTTAAAACATCACAATGGATATGATGGTCATGTGCATCTAATAAATAGAAACCTTGATCATTAAAACCCGCTAAATGATATTGAGAAACATACTTAGGATCAATTTCATGGATATAGGCTTCGGCATTTCGACCCAAGTTTTTTGAATTTACATATAAATTATTAATATCTAATAGCACTTGGTAGCCTGTCTTGCTTGCAAGCTGATTTAAAAACTTGGCTTCACTCATAGTGCTATCCAAACAATGAACGTATGCAGAAATATTTTCAATTGATATAGGCTCGCCCAATAGGTTTTGTATTAACTCTATACGGTGACACACATGCTCCAAAGTTTTTTCGGTATAAGGTATTGGTGCCAGATCATGAATAGGACGGCCTGAAACTTGGCTAAAACATAAATGATCTGAGATATGATGACTTCCGACTCTTGTTTTCAGCTGTTTAATTTTATTTAAGTAGTCTTGCCTAAGTGGATCGCAACCCCCTATATTCATAGCAATCGAATGCAATGCTACCGGATAGCGCTGACAAAACTCATCTAATAACAGCCCATCAATGCCGCTGGCATCTAACCAGTTATCCGTTAGTAACTCAAACCAAGTAACATCAGGCTGGTGCTTTAAAATGGATTTGATATGAGATGAGCGTAAACCCATCCCGACCCCGAAAAGTCCCATAATTAGCCTTTTGCAGGTTTGATTTTAGCGACACGACCCCCTGTCACTTTTTCACAAGTGCCTTCAGGCACATATACCCACTCATGGTCTAAGTTATTGGCTTCAGCTTGACCTGCACAGCCATGACTCCCATCTAAGGCACCACAATCATTACTGCCTTTTTTCACGATACCAGCGCATTTCTCCCAGTTTTCAGGCTGATCAGGGACGGCATACACTTGAGTAGAAACAAGCGCGCCTAAAGACGCAATAGCTGCAGCAGTTTTTAATGCATTCATGACATTGATACCTATGAAAATTAATTGGCTAACCCATTTTGAGTCAGTTATGTATATAGACGTATCAATGACAGATTTGATTGCAATGACTTAAATATAATTTAAATGATGTTAAGCACGCAAATGAGAAGGAACCGGGAAAGCAGGCTGTTTAGGTTTAGGTCCCATGCCTTTAAAGTATTGATCCAACTGATAAACATAAGCTAGCACTTGCGCTATTGCGATGTATAACCCTTCAGGAATCTCTTTACCAACCGCCGTATAAGTATAAACCGATCGTGCTAAAGCAGGTGATTCGATCACCGGTACCTTATGTTCTTTTGCTATTTCTCTTATTTTAAACGCCACTTCATCAATACCTTTCGCTACTAACAAAGGGGCTCCCATAGAATCACTGCTGTATTTTAATGCCACCGAATAGTGGGTCGGGTTAGTGATCACCACGTCTGCATCAGGTACATCTTGCATCATTCGGCGCTGACTCATTTCGTATTGAATTTTACGAATACGTTGCTTAACTTCCGGCTTACCTTCTGTATCTTTATGCTCATCTTTTACTTCTTGTAAGCTCATGCGCATTTTTTTAGTAAAATCATATATTTGAAATGGCACATCAATAATACTCACTAACAAAGTACTAAGTGCTAAGATCAAAGCCGACATCATCACCAAATCAATCGCATGAATGATGGCTTGCTCCGTAGGTTCTTGATTAATAAATAAAACCGTATCTTTTAACCAATAAAATAAGCCCAAAGTACAAAATGCTATCACTAGCACCTTGGCCCAACTCTTTAATAGTTCAACCAAACTTTTCATACCGAACATTCTTTTAAAACCAGCTATAGGACTGATCCGGCTAAGTTTCGGTAACAAGGATTTACCGCTCATCATCCAACCGCCTAACGCTAACGGCCCAAAAATAGCCGCCACCACTAGGGCAATCATTATAGGGGTTATACTCACAATGGCTTCTACCACTGATGCAGTAAAGTGGATTAGCATTTGTTTTTCATCAAACAAATGCGCTCTTTCAATGGAAAAATTATAAGTAATGATATTTTTAGCCCCGTCAAAAATCGTGCGCCCAAATGCCCATAAGGCAAGCGCACCGACAATTAATACGAGGCTTGTGCTTAATTCTTTTGATCGAGGAATTTGGCCGTCTTGCCTGGCTTTTTCAAGCCGTCTGGCCGTGGGTTCCTCTGTTTTTTCCTGACTACTATCGCCTTCAGCCATAATAACCTATCAATAAAAATCGTTAAAAGTACGTCATTTATACGTACGCATAAAATTAAACAGCTCAGATAATAACCCCTGAAACTGTGTGCCGTAACCTGAGAAGGTAATCCAAATAACAATTAAGCCAAGCATCATAGTGACGGGAAAACCCACCGCAAAAATATTCAACTGCGGGGCTAATCTTGCCATAACACCAAACGCAATATTCACTACCAGCATGGATGCAACCGCCGGCAACGCCAATACAATCGCTGCCGCAAACATCCAATTGGCCAATTCAGCAATGGCCATTAAGGTATCACCACTTAATCCACCACTGCCAACGGGGATTGTAAAAAAACTATCCGCCATAATTTCTATTGCAATTAAGTGACCATTTAAAGATATGAATAATAAATTGACAAAAATTAAAAACCATTGCGCTACCACCGCAACATTCACACCGTTGCTGGGATCTACCATTTGAGCCATACCCAAACCTGTTTGCATCGCTACCATTTGCCCAGATAAAATAAATATTTGCATTAAC
>CAJXIT010000433.1 GCA_913054055.1 uncultured Thalassolituus sp. | reverse complement strand
TTTACCCACCAGCTGGCGCTTACGAAAATACAATATACTTAAGAAAAACAGACTGGGTCCGTTTTGAATGCTAAAGCAAGCACTCGTACGAGGGCAGCCCTCTGCCCGACCTTAATATAATATTATTCTTTTTCAATAATCCCTTGCACATACGATGCGCCGTTACCTGAAAAATCATGAAGTAAATCAGAAATGGTATCTAACAAGGATGCCACCCCTTCTTCCCCAGATTCTTTTTTCACAATATCCACTAACTGGCTTTCAACACCCAGGTCAGAATACTCAACCGTTACATCGCTAACAAAATTATCAGGCATGGTACGCGTGATCACTTCATCAATGTGTTCAGCTTTATCGTATGATCCTTTCGCAAATACATGAATGATGTCGCTATCTTGATAGTCGCGAATGTCTTGAGGTGCGTGCAGGGCTTTAATGGTTTGATGATCATGATTGTGCTCGGCAAATGCTTTGCTCATGACTAAGCTTTGAAAATCTTCTAAAACGGTATGGCGATTAGAAACAAGCTGAGTGGCATCTTTTTGCACTTGCGGCAATCCAATTAAACTCATGACGCCCGGGTATAATGTCTCTAGTGTGCTGTTACCCGGTACTGGGGTGATGTGATAAGGGTTAGAAAAATCACCAATATAATGCATGCCCCAGCCCATGAAGCGCCAGCCCCAATAGTCGTGGCCATGATTAAACGCAAACTCAGATAGTTGCTTGAATAGCGTGATGCGATACTCGGGATACGTTTCTTTTAAAAATGCGCCCAAGGTATAAAGCACAGATGACTCATGATAAAAGCCCATGTGGAACGGCGCTTGGGTGCCGTATTCTAAATTTGGATTACCAAATGGTTGCACGCCAAAACCATATTCTAAACCGTAGTCGGTTTTACTGTCGGTAAATAATCCAATATCCAAACCGTGGTCTGGCTCGTCATTGGCACTGGTGGCCACGTCTACAGGGGCCACTAGTTGACCTTCTGATAGTTGCACCAGTTGCACGTCATTTAAGTAGGTTGCATCCTTAAATACCGTCACATCTTTAGGGGCAATGGTGGGCTCATTGCGTTTATCACCAGGTAATAACTGCAAGTATAAAGGCAGCTTCATATTGGGGTTTATGCGAATGGCTTTGGCAAAGCGATCACGAATAGTGGAAACATCCCCATTGGCCTCAAATGCCAAAGCATCTGGGCGAGGAGCGTAATGAAAAAGCGAGCTGCGCATTTGCGCTTCTTGTTCAGCTAAAAATGGCACCAGCTGTTTCTCGGTGGCCATTAAAAACGATTCGATGGTTTCTACTTTAACGGGTTGTGCGTTTTTAACCGTAGGCATTGACGCCAGCAGGGTGTTACTTACCAAGGTATGATTTGACCAAGCCAATACCGAGCTTGAGACCACTGCCAAAGACAGGGTGGATAGGGTTTTTATTAGATTCATTGCATGGGCCTAAATGAAAAGCAATTTGCCGATACAATACCGTTTATTGATGACGGTTTATATGTCCATATGAGAGAAAATTGTATCTTTTTATGTCGGGTATCAAAGCAAGGCTGCCAAATAGCCGCACGCATTGAAATGCGTGGTCAGAGGGCTTTTACTAATTTTCTGACAGCGGCCACATGACGACGTGATATGGCAATGGATTCATCAAATCCAGTTAAGCGCAAGGCATAGCCACCATCATCCAGTTTTTCAAATGCATTAATGGCCTTAATGGAAACAAGGGCGTTGCGGTGCACTCGCACAAACTCCCCTTCAAATTCTTCTTCTAATTCTTTTAAAGGCTCGTCGATGAGCAGTTCACCCAGCTTATGGAAAACTGAAATGTATTTGTGATCCGCACGAAACAATATGATGTTTTCAATGGGAATCAATTCTAGCCCTTGGTGGGTTTTGGCACTGATATGGGAACGACGAGGACTGGCGTTGATGGCTTGGGCTTGAACTTTATTGACTTTTTTTAATTTACCTAGGGCGGTTTTTAAATCGTCTAGGCGAACAGGTTTTAATAGATAGCCAACCGCTTGTACATCAAATGCTTGCAAGGCGTACTCATCATAAGCGGTGGTAAAAATAATGGCAGGGGGGGTATCCAGTTGGCTTAAATGTTGTGCCGCTTCTAAACCATCCATGCCTGGCATTTGAATGTCCATGAGCACAACATCAGGGGAAAACTTTTCTACCGCTTCAATGGCTTCTACACCGTTTTGGGCTTCGCACACTACGTCACCCAATGATGCCGTTTCAATAAAACGACAAAGGCGGGCCCGTGCTAAAGATTCATCATCAACAACCAAAATTTTCATAGAGTGTTAGCCGCGTCTTTCATAACAAGTATGGTCAGTAAGTGTATTCAATGGTAATTGTAAATTGTTGCGCATCTTGTTCCGTTGCCATGTTCACATTCTCGCCATATAAAGCATGCAGGCGATGGCGGATATTCTCAAGAGCCATATGGTTGCCTTGCTCTTTTCGATCATGGTTAGGCGCATTTGAAATAGGGTTACTTACCTGAATAAATACTCGCCCTTCAGAGTTACTTACCTTTAACTGTACGGTGCCACCATGTTTGCTTGGAGCAATGCCATGATAAATGGCGTTTTCAATTAAAGGCTGCAAGGTTAATAGCGGAATACGGGTTTGCTCGTGAGCCGTGACTTGCCAGTTCACGTTTAAGCGGTCTTCTAAACGTAACTGTTCAATGTTCACATATTTTTTACACAATTCTAATTCTTGTTTTAGGCTTACTTCACTACCCGCCTCTTTTAAACTGGCGCGAAATAATTCGCTTAAATCTTCAACCGCTTGTTCGGCCTTGTCTGGGTCCGCATGGATTAAACTG
>CAJXIT010000432.1 GCA_913054055.1 uncultured Thalassolituus sp. | reverse complement strand
TGTAAAGGGCTTTTAACCAATGCTTCATAAAAAACAAAGCCGCCCACTAAAAAGGCCATGCTGATGCCAATGGCCTGCCACTGGGATAAATCCATTTTAGATGGATCAATTAAATATTGATCCGCGCCCCAATAATACATCACTGACATTAAAGTAAAGCCGGTTAACCAAGTGGTATAGGCTTCCCATTTAAACCAATGTAACGTTTTTGGCATTTTTTCAGGTTCTAATTGATATTTAGCTACTTCATAAATACCACCACCGTGAATGGCCCAAAGGTCACCTTTGATGCCTTTATCCTTTTTCCATTGCGGTGGTTCACGTAGGCTTAAATCCAGCCATACGAAATAAAATGAAGCACCGATCCAAGCAACACCCGTAATAACGTGTATCCACCGGAAAAACATGTTTAACCAGTCAAATAAATACGCTTCCATAATTTCTCTCTTTATTATTCAATCTGGGTTTCCCCAAACGTCTACTTTATAATTGAACAAGTCTATTGTTACCAAAAGCTTATTTTTTATAAACTTGCTCGCCAGCCACATAGGTTTCTGAAATCGCCCTATCATCGCCTAAGATCATCAGGCTAAATAGCGCTTCATCCAGTGTTTTGCACTTAGATTGCTTACGTTTCATCAATGCTGTGCTTTGTAAATCCACCACAACAAAATCCGCTTCTTTACCAGATTCAAAATTTCCAATTTTATCATCCAACTGCAACGTTTTTGCATTACCTAGAGTTGCCATGTAAAACGCTTTTTTCGCGTCCAGTTTTTCATTTCTAAGTTGGCAGATTTTATAAGCTTCATTTAAAGTTTGCAGCATAGAAAAGCTAGTGCCTCCACCCACATCCGTTGCCACACTCACCGATGTATTAAAACGCTCAGCTGCGGCCAAGTTAAATAATCCACTGCCTAAAAATAAGTTTGAGGTTGGGCAAAAAGAAATACTGGACTGGGTTTCTGCCAATCGCTGAAAATCTGCGTCTTCTAGGTGGACACCGTGTGCAAATACGCTGCGAGAACCTAACAAGCCATAATGATCATATACATCAAGATAACTGCTGCGCTCAGGGAATAATTCCATAGTGAATGCAATTTCATCTTTATTTTCAGATAAGTGCGTTTGCATATACACGCTGGGGTTATTCTTTAATAACTCACCGGCTTTTTGCAGTTGTTCACCGGTTGATGTAATAGCAAAGCGCGGGGTTACCGCGTATAGCTGGCGTCCGTTTTCATGCCATTGATCAATCAATGCCTGGCTATCGTCATAACTGGATTGAACATCGTCTAATAAATCATCTGGTGCATTGCGGTTCATCATCACTTTACCGCAAATCATACGGGTATTACGCTGACTGCTGGCTTCAAAAAACGCATCCACTGACTGCTTATGCTTGGTGCCAAACACCAATGCTGTGGTCGTGCCGTTTTTTAACAATTCATCAATGAAGAATTCTGCGGTATCTTTGGCAAAGGCAGGGTCTTCAAATTGAATTTCTGTTGGAAAGGTATAATTATTCAACCAATCTAAAAGCTGCTCACCATAGGATGCAATCACATCCACCTGTGGGTAATGAATATGGGTATCAATAAAACCTGGCATAATCATTTTGTTTTCATAAACGGTCAGGTCTAAATCTTTAACAGAATCCAATAGCTCTTCTGCACGTCCCACTTGTTTAATCTGGTCATTTTCAACAACCAATATTCCGTCATCAAAATACTCTGCCTCACCTTCAGTTTTAAAGTGCAGAATGGATGAACGGAAAGCCTTTATAGCCATAACCTGAATACTCTTTATTTACTTGTTCAATTAATCTAAATAGGTTTATTTACGATCAATTTGAATATTAATAGATGAATCAAAATCCATCTCTTCTAAATTATTGCCGCTACCCATACGGTCCACTACCCAAAAATCCGTTTGCTCATCAAGGGCCAATAGCGGGTGGTGCCAGCAGTTCGCTTTGTAAGAAACCCCTTGCACACTTGGGCCCGAGCCATCTGCAATGAATAACTTTAACGTATCGGGATCAGGCGCATCTTCCCCTAAACATACCAATACCAGATACGGTTTTTCATTGGTGGGTAAAAACGCTTGGCTGCCTAATGGATGGCGCTCCATCATAGTGATGGCCATTGGCATAGAACGCGGTTGCGCACGAAAAATATTAATAATCCCATTTGCCGCACCTGGCTCATCACCAAGGGTTACCTGACTTAATTTGTGATAGCGTTCCGTAGTGCCTTCATTAATCATAATGGGTTCACCGCCCACTTGGATTAAATCTCCAAACGGCGCAAACGCTTCAGGTGTTAACGGCTCAGGCGTTAATGTCGTTGTTTTCATTTTCTAAGAACCACGGTACGTAGAATAGCCATTGGCACTGAGCAATAATGGAATATGATAGTGTTCATCCGGTGCCGTTAAACGAAAGTCGATGGTCACACTTGGGTACAAACATGCTTGCCCTAGTTGATTAAAGTAGCCATCCGTATCAAATGTCACTTTATAGACACCCGCTTGACGTTCTGCTTCCCCCATCCAATCAACAATTCGGCCATCGTCATTGGTTTTATCTTGGGCCACTTGCACATAAGCATCCCCTTCTAAACGAAATAACGTCACCTGTACGTTTGCCGCTGGTCGGCCAAGGTTTACATCTAAAATATGTGTCGTAATTGCACTGCGCATGTTATTCCACCAAACCTAATAATTTGTTAATCCGTAGTGCCGTAATTTTTGACTGCTCTACGGCCGCATTGTTTAATTCTGTTGCTCGATCATTGGGTAAACGCCCTTGTAAAATTTCTAGCATCTCTGCTGCACTTTTACCGGTGGCGTATACGAT
>CAJXIT010000431.1 GCA_913054055.1 uncultured Thalassolituus sp. | reverse complement strand
TAACTCAGATAGTGAAGGCGTATCACCCAAACCAGAAGTTTGTGCAACAACATCGCCGTTTCCAAAGCTGTTAAAGAAGCTGATTGCTTTGCTACCAATGAGTGCGAACTGTACGTCTGCACCTTTAGTAGTCCATTCACCAGCATCTTTGGCAACTTTCTTAAACAAGTTAATGTTTAAGCCGCCACATAGGCCACGGTCACTCGAAATTACGATGTAACCAACACGCTTGACGTCACGCTCTTCCAAATAAGGATGGCGATATTCCAAGCTACCTTCTGCAATATGACCAATCACTTGACGCATATTTGTGGCATATGGGCGTGACGAGTGCATGCGGTCTTGTAGACGACGCATTTTACTCGCAGCAACCATTTCCATAGCGCTCGTGATCTTTTGAGTGTTTTTAACACTCGCGATCTTACTTTTTATCTCTTTTCCGCCAGCCATCTCTTCTTTCTCCAGTTAGTTAGGTGCTGTTACCAACACCTATCACCGACTTAGTAAGTCTGAGTTGCTACGAAGTTATCTAGCAGAGCTTTAAGACCAGATTCGATATCAGCGTCATAGCCGCCTTTAACGTTAATCTTAGCTAAAAGCTCGCTACCTTCGCTGTTTGCGTAAGAAAGTAGAGACGCTTCAAAATCGACAACTTTGTTGATTTCAACGTCTTTCAAGTAACCTTTTTCAGCAGCAAAGATAACAACACCTTGCTCAGCAACGCTCATAGGAGCATATTGCTTTTGCTTCATTAATTCAGTTACACGTTGACCATGCTCTAATTGAGCACGAGTTGCGTCATCTAGATCAGAAGAGAACTGAGCAAATGCCGCTAATTCGCGGTATTGTGCTAGTGCAGTACGGATACCGCCAGAAAGCTTCTTGATGATCTTAGTTTGTGCAGCACCACCAACACGCGATACCGAGATACCTGGGTTAACAGCAGGACGTAAGCCTGAGTTAAATAGATCTGTCTCTAGGAAGATCTGACCATCGGTAATCGAGATTACGTTAGTAGGTACGAATGCAGAAACGTCACCTGCTTGAGTTTCGATAATCGGTAGAGCCGTTAACGAACCAGTTTTACCTTTAACTTCACCGTTAGTGAACTTTTCTACGTAATCTACGTTTACGCGAGAAGCACGCTCTAATAAGCGACTGTGAAGATAGAATACGTCACCTGGGTAAGCTTCACGGCCTGGTGGACGACGTAAAAGTAGCGAGATTTGACGGTAAGCAACAGCTTGCTTCGTTAAATCATCATATACGATTAGTGCATCTTCACCGCGGTCACGGAAGTATTCACCCATAGCACAACCTGAGTATGGTGCTAAGAATTGTAGTGCAGCAGCTTCAGCAGCAGATGCAACAACAACGATAGTGTTTTCTAGTGCGCCGTGCTCTTCTAATTTACGAACAACGTTCGAAATTGTAGAGTTCTTCTGGCCGATAGCTACGTATACACACTTAATGCCAGAATCTTTCTGAGCAATAATTGCATCTACAGCGATAGCAGTTTTACCAGTTTGACGGTCACCGATGATTAATTCACGTTGACCACGACCAATTGGAATCATCGCGTCAATTGACTTGATACCAGTTTGAACTGGTTGGTCTACTGATTTACGTTCGATTACACCTGGTGCAAGAACTTCTACAGGAGAGAAGCCATCGTTATCAATTGGGCCTTTGCCATCAATTGGTTCACCTAAAGTGTTTACTACGCGACCTAATAAACCACGACCTACTGGTACTTCTAAAATACGACCAGTACCTTTAACTTTTTGGCCTTCCGCTAAATCAGCGTAAGGACCCATAACTACCGCACCTACCGAATCACGGTCTAGGTTTAACGCGATAGCGAAACGGCTACCAGGAAGTTCGATCATTTCACCTTGCATTACATCGGCAAGGCCATGGATACGAATAATACCATCTGTTACAGAAACGATAGTACCTTCGTTACGAGCTTCGCTGACAACGTTAAACTGTTCAATACGATTCTTGATCAGTTCAGCGATTTCAGTGGAATTCAGTTGCATGCTCTGTTCCCTTATCTAGGATTGTAATGATGTTGCTAAACGGCTCAGTTTACCTTGTACAGAGCCATCAATTACCGTATCACCTGCTTGAATAATCAAACCAGATACGATGCTTGCATCAATATTACAATTAAGCTTTACTTTACGTGCCAAGCGCTTTTCAAGCGCGGCGCTAAGTGTTGATTTTTGCTCTGCTGATATTTCTACAGCTGAGGTAACATCCACAGTAATTTCTTGCTCATATTCCGCTTTTAGCGAAACAAATTGCTCAAGTACTAATGGTAAAACCAACAAACGTTCGTTTTCGGCCATCACTTTTAAAAAGTTTTGACCTTGGCTGTCTACTTGCTCACCACAAATGTTTAAAAATAACGTTTGTGCTTGCTCTACTGAAGTACCACCAGAGAGATAACCTTGTACGGTTTCATCTTTAGCAACTTCAGCTGCAAAAGTTAGCTGGGTTAACCAGCTATCAATTGCATTAGCTTCAACAGCAAAGTCGAACGCTGCTTTAGCGTAAGGACGAGCGACAGTTGTCAATTCAGACATAGCTCTTTCCTCTTAAAGTTCAGCGACGAATTTATCTAAGATGTCGCTATGTTCAGCGGCATCAATTGAACGCTCAAGAATTTTCTCGGCACCGGCGATAGCAAGAACAGCGACTTGTTGACGCAATTCTTCTCTTGTACGGTTACGTTCAGTTTCAATTTCTGTGAAACCAGCAGCTAAGATTTTTTGTTTCTCAGCTTCTGCTTTCACAGCAGCTTCTTCAACTATTTGCGTTTCACGCTTTTTCGCTGCATCTACAATCTCAGCAGCTTGCGCTT
>CAJXIT010000430.1 GCA_913054055.1 uncultured Thalassolituus sp. | reverse complement strand
CCCAGAAGATTTAGACCCGCAACATGTAAAGCGTGTTTATCAAGAAGCCGTTGATACCTATGAAAAGGTGTTGAAAATGTTTCCTGGTCGCCGTGACAGTGACATGCTGCTATATCAATTAGCTAAAGTGTATATGTTAAAAGGAGACGCTGAAAAATCTCAACGGACTCTGAAGCAACTTATTAAAGACTTCCCTAAGTCAAGTTTGATAACGGAGTCTTATTACCGTTTAGGCGATATGCAATTCTATTCTGAGAACTTTGCTGCGGCTGAATATTCGTTTGCGCAAGTGGCAAAAGAAAAATCCAATGAACGGTTTTATACATCTGCAAACTATATGCGCGGTTGGAGCCAATTTAAACAACGCCGCTATCAGGATGCATTAACCTCATTTGTATCTGTAATTGATAGTCGCTTTGAAGACACTACTGCCATTGTTAATGCTGAAAAAACGGATAAAGAATTACTTGATGATACCGTGCGTGTCATGAGTATGATTTTCGCCTATGAGAACGGCCACAGATCCATTGCCAAAATGTTCAAGCGTTTAGGTACTCGTCATTATGAATATCTAATTTACGACGAACTGGCCGAATACTATTTAATAAAGGATCAATACTCTGATGCTGCCAAAACTTATAAGGCATTTGTAAAAGCTAACCCTAAGGATGTATTGGCCCCTGCATTTTTTGCCAATGTGGTTAGTAGCTATAAAAAAGCTGGATACATTGATCAGGTGCTTAAACACAAAGTGGCATACATAGAAGCGTATGGTATCTCAAGCTCGTTCTGGAACATATACGATGAGGATATTCGAGAGATGATACGTCCTCAGCTAAAAGGTTATACCTCCGAATTGGCACAGTACTATCACTCACGTGGTCAAAAAACCAAAAATCTTAAGCGTAAATTTAACCATTTATTTGCAGCATCTCGTTGGTATCAGGAATACATAGATACCTTTCCCCATGATGAGCGTGTGGGTGAAATGTACTTCTTAAAGGGTGAGGCACTTTATGATGTGGGCCAATACGAAAAAGCGTTGTTAGCCTATATTAGTGGTGGCTTTGATACTCCAGAGCATAAAAATACAGAAGAATCTGGCTGGGCTTCTCTAGTGACTTATAATCGATTAATAGCAAAAGCCAAGCCTGAACGTAAAGAGCATTGGTTAGATCGTAAGGTTGATACGGCATTGCGATATGCTGACGTATTCCCAACCAGTAAGCGCACTACGCAAGTCTTAGCCCGAGCAGCAGAAGGTTTGTTCTCATTAAATCGCTTTGCTCAAGCCAGTGATACCGCTCGTAAAGTACTGGCTCGAGGCGATATTAACATTAAGCAAAAGTCAGTTGCGCTTTTAATTAAGGGTCACAGTCACTTTGACTTGAATGAATACGGAGCCGCTGAAACGGCTTATGTTGCTGTATTGGATACAAAACAACTGAAAAAGAAAGATGTTAAGAATGTTCGTGAAAAGTTAGCGGCCAGTATTTACAAGCAGGGTGTTGCAGCGGTTGAGCTAGACCAGCTAGAGCAAGCCGTTGATCACTTTATGCGTGTAGGTAAAACGGTGCCTGAATCACCCATTCGCATTACGGCACATTACGATGCCGCATCTTATTTGATGAAGAAGAAAAGCTGGGAAAAAGCCGAAACGCTTTTACTTAGCTTTAGAACGGACTTTCCCAAACATAAGTTATCTAAAGACATTCCTTCTAAGCTGATCATTGCATATGAAAACACAAAGCAATGGAAAAAAGCCGCTTGGGAGCTTGAGAAAATATGGCGCTTTAGCCGTAAGAAGAAAGAGCAGCGAATCGCGCTTTATCAAGCCGCCGAATACTTTGAGAAAGCAGACGACGTAGATAATGCAATGACCATGTTAAAGCGTTACGCACACAATTACCCTAAGCCGTTTAATGCTCAGCTTGAAGCCATTAACAAGCTAGAAGCGCTATACCTAGTAAAAGAGGACCATACAAAACGTCGCTACTGGCTAGAGAAACTAATAGCAGCAGATAGAAAAGCAGGTAAGGACCGCACCGATCGTTCAAAGTTCTTGGCTGCAAAAGCATCGTTTGATTTGGCGGACTACGAACGTGTTTCCTATGCCAGTATCGAGCTGACTCTGCCGCTACAAAAAAGTTTAGGCAAAAAGAAAGTGGCGCTTAAGAAAACCTTGGATGCATACCAGCGTACGGCTAAAATGGAAGTGCAGGAATTCACCACAGCAGCCACATTTCAAATTGCAGAAATTTATGGAGAGCTGTCCCGTGATCTAATGAACTCCCAGCGTCCCCCTGGTTTAGATGAATTGGAGCTAGAGGAATACGAGTACTTATTAGAAGATCAGGCTTTCCCATTTGAAGAAGCTGCAATCAATATTCACGAAACCAATATCAAACGCAGTTGGGATGGTTTGTATGATGATTGGATTTCACAAAGTATCTCGGCGCTTTCTAAATTAATGCCAGCGCGCTATGGAAAACAAGAGGTAAGCTATCATGCTATTGCTGAAATTCATTAAAATGAAAAATATCGGCGTATTACTGTTGGCGATCACCATGGTTGGCTGTGCTGGTAATGGGGTGGTTGATCAAACGGTAGATGCCAATGTTGAATCCAACATTATTGAAATTCCAGATCAAGCGGCCGTTGATTTTAAACTAGCCATTGGTTTTATGAATGAAAAGAAAATGGATTTGGCTGAAAAAAGTTTCATTAAAATGACGCAAGACTACCCTATGTTATCGGGCGCTTTTGCCAATCTTGGTGTGATATATACTCAGCAGAAGAAATGGGACAAAGCCATTGAAATGTTGAAGCAAGCCAGTGAAAAGAACAGTAAAAACTTAAAGGTATTAAATCAGTTGGGATAGATCGGAAGAGCGTCG
>CAJXIT010000429.1 GCA_913054055.1 uncultured Thalassolituus sp. | reverse complement strand
CACATATGATGTGATTATTAATGCGAATGCTGTAAGTGCCGCTGCGGTGGATATGGAAACCGGTCAGCGCGGTTTTATGATCTCTGGCGGCGATGAATATTTAGAACCTTATGATAAAGGCAAAATTGCCTTTAAAAAATTGATTCAGAACGGCATTAAATTAACCAGTGATAATCCGGCTCAGGTTAAACGCTGGAAAGAAGCACAGGCTTTAAAAAATCGCTGGTTAACCGAAGCTGCAGACAAAGAAATTGAAGCAAGACGCAAAGTAACAGAAGGGGAAGCAGCGGTACGACACTTTAAAGAAGTATCATCTCGAGTCGTTGGGAAAAATATTTTTGATAGTATTCGAGCAGCCTTGGCTGGTATTGAGAATAAGCTGGCAGGTAATCAGCAAGGTTTATTACTATTAACTCAAGTGACTTTAGCATTGGTTAATATGGAAACCGGGCAAAGAGGCTATTTATTATCTGGCCAAGATGCATCTTTGGAGCCTTATATTAACGGCAGTCAAGATTTAACAAGGTATTTAGCCGACCTGAAAAAGATGATCTCAGGGACGCGAGTGACAAATGCTGATTTAGAACTTGTACAGTCACGGGTTAATGATTGGAAGTCACAAGCGGCGGATGTTGAAATTCAAGCACGCCGAGAAATGAATAAGTACGACTTCACAATTGATGATTTAGCTATGATGATGAAGACCGGCCCAGGTAAAAACATCATGGATGCCATGAGAGCCAAGCTGGCTGAAATTATAAAAGAAGAAGAGGTATTGATCATTCAGCGAGGTGAAGAACAAGTTTCCACATCTGACTTTGCAATATCGTTCAGTGTTTTGGGCACGCTGTTGGCCATTATAATAGGGTCTCTGGTGGCTTGGTTTATTATTCGTGGCATTTTGTCACCCATAAAAGCGACCAATAAAATGTTGCATGATATTGCAAGTGGTGATGGCGATTTAACCTTAAGAATCCCTGTAAGAACCAGTGATGAAATTGGTGAAATGAGTGCCAGTTTCAATAAATTTGTTGATAAGTTACAAGCCATCATTAAACAAATTTCAGGGGTAACCACAGAACTCTCAGGTTCAGCCAGTTCTTTATCTGCTGTAACAGAGCAAACCAGTGTGTCGTTAAGGTCACAGCAAGATGAAACTGAAATGGTGGCATCGGCCATTACTGAAATGACAGCCAGCTCGCAAGATGTAACCCGTAATGCAGAAATGGCCTCTCAAGCGGCGGTTGATGCCGATAAAGATGCTAAAAAAGGCTACGAGATTGTCAATCAAACTGTTGAAAGCATTAATAACTTGGCGGGCGAAGTGGCATCATCTGCAAAAACAATCGAAACGGTGAAAACAGACAGTGAAAATATTGGCGCGGTATTGGATGTGATTAAAGGGGTGGCCGAACAAACAAACTTATTAGCGTTAAATGCTGCCATTGAAGCCGCCCGTGCAGGGGAACAGGGCAGAGGGTTTGCGGTAGTGGCAGATGAAGTCAGAACATTGGCTCAACGTACACAGGAATCTGCAACAGAAATTGAAAATTTAATTGAGACCTTACAGAAAGGCGCCGAGCAAGCCGTGGCCGCCATGGGCCAAAGCCGAGAACGGGTAGAAGATACTGTGGAGCAAGCAAGCCATGCGGGGGATTCACTGGCTGCAATCACCAAAGCCGTTGAAACCATTTCTAATATGAATATACAAATAGCCTCAGCAGCTGAGCAACAAAATTCGGTATCCAGTGAGATTGGTCGCAATATTGTTAATATTCGTGAAAGCTCAAACGAAACCTCAGAAGGGGCTGAGCAAACCTCAAAATCCACAGGCGATCTGGCCCAAATGGGACAGCAGCTTCAAACCTTAGTTAATCAGTTTAAGGTTTAAAGCGACTGGTAGAATAGTTAAGCCGCATGAATAAAAAACACATGTTATTTACAGCATGTGTTTTTATTTGTTAGCCAGCCCCACCTTACTTTGATTCTCACGGCCAAGCTGGTCACAAATCCAATTACCAATACTGACCACTTCGTCTAAATCAATACCGGTTGGTATGTTCATGCCGTTTAGCATGAATAATACGTCTTCGGTTGCGATATTACCGCTGGCACCTTTGGCGTATGGGCAGCCACCTAAACCGGCCACTGCTGCATCAATTTTATTGATGCCATATTCTAAGCTGGTATAAATATTTGCTAATGCTTGCCCATAGGTGTTGTGACAATGCACCGCCAGTTTATTTACGGGCACGTCTTTCATTACCGCTTCAAGCATTTGCTTGAATTTAATAGGGGTCCCTACGCCTATGGTGTCCCCTAAAGACACTTCGTAACAGCCCATTTCATATAAATGTTTTGTAACCTCGGCGACTTTTTCAGGGGCGATGCCACCTTCGTAAGGGCAACCAACAATGGTAGACACATAGCCGCGTACCGGCAGGTTAATTTGCTGTGCTTGGGCCATGATGTCTTCAAAGCGTTTTAAGCTTTCACTGATACTGCAGTTGATGTTTTTTTGGGTAAAACTTTCGCTGGCTGCACTGAAAATGGCCACTTCATCAGCGCGATGTTGAATAGCCCCTTCAAGCCCTTTTAAGTTAGGGGTCAGGGCTGCGTACTTCACGCCGGTTTGCTGTTTGACTGGGCTGGCATTTAATTGATCCAGTACTAAATCGGTGCCCGCCATTTGCGGCACCCATTTAGGGGAAACAAAACTGCCGGCTTCAATTTTTTTTAAGCCGGCTTTTGCTAAACGCTCAATTAACTGAACACGCAGTTCAGGGGTTAAAATATTCTTTTCATTTTGTAGGCCGTCTCGCGGGCCCACTTCAATGATTTCAACCTGTTTGGGTAATGTCATTTTTATATTCCAGCTAGGTGTACTTTTTATGAACCTTGTGGGAGGGCGCCT
>CAJXIT010000428.1 GCA_913054055.1 uncultured Thalassolituus sp. | reverse complement strand
TGAGATGGGCCTTATTATCCAAACCATCACGGCAGAATACGCAGCACGCAGCACCTCAAGTCTTGGTCAAGTAATGGTAATTGATATCAACGAAGGTGGTATGGATGGACAGGCAAAAATCTTTGACAAACTACTCACCCAATTAAAAGAAAGCTCAAAACCAGAAAAGCGTATTTACAAACTTACTGACCAAATAGGTGTTAAGTGGAGTTTTATCAATAAATCGGTTTCTAACTATAATGAGAATGCAGTGCCATTTATCGTGAGCACTTATGGCGACCGCATTACTCAAAACTTAGAAAGCATTGGCGAGCATTACTCAACGCAAAGACAAGCTAAAAAGTAGCCTGTACTTGCTGTAAAAATTCTTTTAGTTTTTGTGAGTCAAAGTTACCTGCATTTTCCTTCCAGATAACGCGACTTAAATAAGGAGTGCGCTCGATTGCCAAAATTGGCAAGGGCGCATTTTTTATAAGTGACGAAAGCGCTTCCGATAGACTTTGATCCTCTTCTTTATACCAGCTCCATTGTTCAGGCAAGCCCGCTTGCAACCACCCTTCAGATTTAACAACCGCCCATTTTTTTTCATCGCCTTTTGTTGGACTGACTTTGAAGAGTATATAACTCACTCCTTCAACATCATCGCGAATGCCGCTTTCTTTTGGCTCAGCCGCCAAACCCTCTAGCTTTACTTTCAAACCTGACATGATGGCATCTCGACGCCACAGAGCTAAGCGTTTGTCTCTTGGGCTTGGACGCACCCAAACAACACTGCCCACCACCATCATCACAACCAGTAAAATAACCACCCATACTGCCATAATCAACCTCCCTCTTTCATGGCTTCAAGCTCAAGCCAGCGTTCTTCTTTGACCTCTAAGGCCTGCTCCATCTTTTCAAGCTCTGCTAACTTATCCGTCACATACTGAGTATCTTTTGAATAAAAATCTGACGCCGACACTTCAGCTTTTAATATCCCCACACTGGCTTCCATTTCTTCAATTTCAACGGGTAACGTTTCTAATTCCAATTGAAGTTTATAACTCAGTTTTTTAGGGGCTTTTTTTGCAACCGGAATGTCTTCGGCCTTTACCATTTCGTCCTGATGCAGTGATTCTTGCTTATGTGCTTCAGTGGCTTTTAAACCAGCAGGATCTTCTTTTAGTCGATAGCCTCGTGCAAACCAATCTGAGTAGCCACCAATATGCTCTGTAATTTCTCCCTGCCCTTCAAAGACAATTAAAGACGTGACCACATTATCTAAAAATGCCCGGTCATGGCTCACCACCATTAACGTACCAGTAAAGTCCATCAAGCGGGCTTCTAACAATTCTAGAGTTTCTACATCTAGGTCATTGGTAGGTTCATCTAAAACCAATAAATTAGCGGGCTTACTGAATAATTTTGCTAACATCACTCGGCTAACTTCACCACCAGACAAGGCTTTTAATGGTGTTCGAGAGCGTGCAGGCGTAAAGAGAAAATCACTCAGGTAACTTAATACGTGCTTCTCCTTACCACCTATTTCAATAAACTCACGGCCTTCTGCCAGGTTGTCTATGATGTTTTTCTCCATATCTATCTCAGCACGCAGCTGATCAAAATATGCAATTTCTAATTTGGTCCCTTGCTTAATTGAACCTGATTGAGGCTCAAGTTGCTCTAACAACAAACGTAATAATGTACTTTTTCCGGTTCCGTTTACGCCCAATAGGCCAATGCGATCCCCTCGTTGGATCAGCGTTGAGAAATCATTAACGATGGGTTTATCTGGAAATGAATAAGCCACATTCTTGGCTTCAATAACCGTTTTCCCAGAGCGATCAGCGGTTTCTAAATCAAACTGACTTTTCCCTTGTACATTGACACGAGCGCCACGCTCATTTCTCATGGCTTTAAGAGCGCGCACACGACCTTCATTGCGAGTACGACGAGCTTTTATACCTTGGCGTATCCACTTTTCTTCTTCCGCCAAACGCTTATCGAAAAGAGCATTTTCTTTTTCTTCATCTTCTAAACGCTTTTCTCGCCATGCAACCAAGCCTTCATAGTCACTGCCATCGTACTTATAAAGACTGCCACGATCCAAATCGATGACTTGTTTAGCCACCTTCTCCATGAAAGCCCTATCGTGCGTGATAAATAAAACCGCACCATTAAAGTCAGCCAATTGCTCTTCTAACCATTCAATTGCAGGAATATCCAAATGGTTGGTAGGTTCATCCAGCAACAAAACATCTGGTTCACATAGCAATGCTCGACCTAACATCACACGCCGACGCCAACCACCAGATAATTCAGCCATGGTTTTTTCAGTTGGTAGCTTCAACTTTTCGGCAATAGTGTCTGCTCTTTGCTGTAACGACCAGCCATCTTCTGCTTCTATTTTTGTTTGCAGTCTTTCTAACTGCTTTAAAGCCTTGTCGTCATGAGCGTTCATGGCTAATTCATTATAATCATGAAGCATTTGTGCCAACTCAGCTTTGCCACTGAGCACCACATCCATTACGTTGCGCTCATCTGCGGCTGGTAATGCCTGGGGTAATTCAGCCAATGTGAAGCCATCATCTACTCTAATCACCCCACCATCAGGCTGATTTTGACCCAATAGCAATCTAAACAATGAAGACTTACCAGCACCATTACGACCTACCAAACAAATTCGATCTCGTTCATTAATGGTGAAATTCACCTTATTGAGCAAAACCTGCTCACCATAATGCAACGATAAATCTTCTAAAATCACTACAGCCATAACATCTCGGCCCATTCACATCTAAAATTTGCCGCCATTGTACGTGTTATTGATGGCTATAGAAATGAAGGTTATTTGAGGCCATTAAAAAGCATTCCGAAGCAACACAGTGTTTTACGGTTTTATCACTGATCTTTCTTCTGTATTCTTAGGTTCATCT
>CAJXIT010000427.1 GCA_913054055.1 uncultured Thalassolituus sp. | reverse complement strand
ATAAGCTTTAAGAGAGAAAGCCGCTGTTTTAACGAACAGTGGCTTTTTTGTTGTAGGGAGAAGGTAGGTTGGTTAAGCCGAAGGCGCCACCCAACAGAGTTTTAACTCTCTTTGTCAATTAATTTGCTTTAAACTACATCATCTTTGCCTCTTTTCCATCCGTTAATATGGCCACATTACCTTCCGCGGTAACAAACACATCTCTGAGCCTGCCAATGGCTTCAGAAAAAATATGCGACTGAGTGAATTTACCATTTGCTAAATTAACACTGTAGAGCTTTTTATCGACTAGAGTAGTAATAAGCACATGGCGTTGCAGAAATAGATGACATTTTAATGGTTAAAAAGGGGCGAAAAGAGAAAAACTTACCACGCTGGTTTGCATATAAAATTATGCCAAGATTTAACGGGCTTAAATTTACAGGTATTAGCAGATATTTTTAACGTTACACATTATTCGACGATATCAAAATCTGTCGGTAGGTTGAATGCATTAATGAGTGACGATAAAAAGATTAAATTACAATTGGAAAGGCTTCGAGGATGTTTGATGTCTGAAGTCAAGATTTGATCCTCTCGCGATATATCTCGAAACTTTAGCATTTCTACTCTTTATTAACACTTTTACTTACAAAATATATTTTTATTCACTGGGCGTACCCATTATGATGAAGAAAAACAATAACGAAGAGTTACTATGTCATTAACCATTTCTCACTTAGAAAAACATTATGCCACCGTAAATGCAGTAGACAGACTGTCATTTGAAGTTCAGCGAGGTGAAATTTTTGCTCTGCTTGGTCCAAATGGAGCTGGTAAATCCTCATTGGTTAAAATGCTGGTTGGTTTTACTTACCCAGATGCCGGTGAAATTGAGCTTTTTGACGATAACCAACACTACTCATCAATCCCTTCCCAATTATTGGGCTACTTACCTGAAGACCGAGGGTTATACCCTGAAAAAACATTAAAACAAAACTTACAGTTTTTTGCGCTACTACATGGCGTGTCGAATCAAGATTTTGAACAGCGATGCCAACATTGGTTGAAGAAGTTTAGCCTATACGATCGTTTAAACGACCCGTTGAAGTCTTTATCAAAAGGCAACCAGCAAAAAGTTCAGCTTATTACAGCCATACTGCATGAACCTAAATGGGTAATACTTGATGAGCCTTTTTCTGGATTGGATCCCATTAACCAAGAGTTGGTGGTAGAGTTTTTAGCTGAGCTCAAGCAACAAGGTATGACTTTAATACTGAGTGCGCACCAAATGGCTATGGTAGAAAAACTAGCTGACAGAGTACTGCTGCTTAATAAAGGCCAAAGCGTGCTGTACGGTAAGCTAAGTGAGATCTTTGCTCAATATAACAGCAATATAATTGATGTCAGCTTTGGCCAATCTATCGATAAAGTACAGCTTGAAGAACTTAACGTCACCTGCACCATCAAGCAGCTCTCTTTAACGCGATTAACTATTACGTTAACTGAGCAACAATCACTGAATGAGGTACTGCCACAGCTGCTTAAGTTGGGCGATATTACTGAATTTAAAAATCAATCACAATCATTACATGCTATTTATCTTCAGGCCGTTGCCGAACATAATTCGCACGCTCATCAGGAGCAAAATTATGAAAAATAAAAACGTATCAGCACCACGGCAAGTTTGGACTGTGGCTAAATGGGAGTTCATGCACTTCTTTAAATTAAAGCAAGAAATTATTTCCAAACTCATTATGTTGCTAATCGCAGCTATTATCTATTTTTTTGCCGCTAGTGGAACTGACCTAAATAAACAGTACACCTTGGCGACTAATGCAGAGCAACAACTTTTCAACCAATTAAACCCAAGGTTCAAGTTTAAAAGCGTTGAAGATATTAATTCGGTAGTTAAAAACTTAGGCCAAAATGAATTTGATGGAGCACTTAAATATGACGACGTAGCCAACACATTCACATTAATAACCTATGAAAAAGAAGCATGGCAAACGTCTTTAACCTCAAATATTAACGCTGCATTACAACAACAGCAATTCAACGCGTTGAATTTGACTCAACAGCAACAGGATAGTTTGACTAAAAACATTAATATTGAACATACAGTACTTGATGAGCTATTAAAAAACCAGGCTGATAAAGGGCAAACTTACACAGCATTTGGGGTATTGATCTTATTGTTTGTTGCAATGTTTGGTGTATTCGGTCAACTGTTTGTCAGTATTACAGGCGAAAAGCAAAACCGCGTGACAGAGCAACTAATGGCTACTATGACGCCACAAAATTGGATTGATGGCAAACTAGTAGGACAGATATTACTTGCAGTAAAAACAATGCTTGGGACGCTTATATCAATTGTGCTTTCCATGCTGTTTTTTACCGTAATAATAAAACAACAACCCCTGAGTTTAAGTTTTGTTAATTGGTCAATGCTACCATGGTTTGTAGCGTTTGCGGTATTCGGCCTAGCCATTTGTGCTGCTTTTATGGCAGCCATTGCAGCAGGAATTGATGATCCAAACCACAGTAGTAAAAGTGCATTAATGATGCTGCCAATAGCGCCTATTGTCATTGCATTTTTCACTATGGATGAGCCTAATAGCCTAATCAGTATTGTGTTAAGTTACCTGCCTTTCACCGCCTTTGCTGTTATGCCTGTAAGAATGTCACTTGTTGATTTACCTTTTTGGCAACCGCTTTTATCGTTATTACTTAGTGCAGGCTGTTTTTATTACTTACGCATATTTGCAGCACGTATATTTAAAATGGGGATGAATATGTATGGTAAGGAGCCTAGCTTAAAAGCAATGTTGCTAGCTATTTTTAGATGATTTAAGATATGGGGGTTAGGCTTTGCAGTTAGCTACCTGATAAATTTAATTTTAGATACAGCGGCGGGTGCATCTGTTTTAGATAGGTCA
>CAJXIT010000426.1 GCA_913054055.1 uncultured Thalassolituus sp. | reverse complement strand
GTGTTTTTCTACTTCTATGATCATGAGTTCTATTTCGGCATGCTCAGCCCTTAATGTTCGTGTTGGACCTGAACGTAATCCGGTTAGATCATCAAACACTGGAAACAAAGCTTTTTCTTCCCAATGCAAATGCCTTAGTAATCCAGTTTTAAAAAGATGGAATAAAGACTGCTGATACTCAGCATCCTTTCCAGCTTTTATAGCATCGATCAAGCCTTGGAATAAGGCATCTAAGCGTTTATGATCGGCGGATAAATATTCACTGACAAAGCTATCATTAGACATGAGCAATCTCCATTAAATGAACTGAGGCCAGTATAGTGTATGCATTTTCTATTTTATTAATTCAAATCAAGAAAACGCACTATGAGTTGGTTTATATCAACTGTGTTTTTAATTGTGATCTAATATGCCTTAAAATAAATACATGGCGAAATTATTGGGTGCTTAATAATATCAATACAGGGTACTGATATAAGTTAAGTTCTAATAACAATCACGATAGGGGTAAACCGGCCTATTCCCCAGAAAACATCATGATCATTAAAAATAACATGATCACCCAAAACACTGACATGCCCTGCCAAAATAACAGTGGGCTTTTGGTGTATTCAATTTTTGGGTCATCTCTTAAAAACTCTGGATTCGGATGCTTCAAGTCTTTGATAAAGTCCCGAATATTACGATAACGATCTTGCACATTAAATTTCACACTGGTTTCTAATGCACGATCAAACCAAATGGGGATTATTGGGTTAATTTTACTGGCGTTTTTATAACGCAGGCGATCAAACGACATGCTAGTGGTGCATTCTTCTATATCCGCGCCGTAGGGTAGTTTTTTGGTAAATAATTCGTAAGCTATGGTACCTAATGAATAAAGATCTCCCTGTATGCCAGGGTTACGCCCCTGTAGGTATAACGGATCGGCATAACTTGCGGTACCCAATGCACCATCATGAGTAATGGGTTTAAAGACCTCTGCAATGCCTGCCACGTACACCGAACCAAAATCCACTATTTTAATTTGAGGCTTATGATTCTCTCCCATGTTAATCATAATATTTGATGGGCGTAAATCTTGGTGAGTGCTGTCGTTTTTATGAAAGGCCCGTAACCCAGCAGCTATTTGCTCTATGATATTCATACAAATAGTTGGATCGGCCACGGGATTGGCTTTTATCCAATCAGTAAGGGTTTCACCTTCAACGGGTTCCATTAAATAATATAGAAAATGTTTTTCCCTCTTTAGGTTTTTTACTTCAACCACATAGGAACTGCGTATGCGCTTACCGACCCATTCTTCTTGAATAAAGCGATCGATGTAGTGGTTATCTTCTTCAAAGTTGACTGACGGTGTTTTCATCACCATCTGCTCACCGCTTTGTGTATCTCGAACCTTGTATAACTGACTGCGACTACTAGCGTAGATTTCTTTTAATACTTCAAATCCATCGATTTTCATGCCCACGTCTAACGAAGGGGGAAATGGCAAGCGAGTTAGCCGCGCATTAAAGTCATCAATATTTTCTGAAGTAAGTACTTTTATGTCCATTACAACAGCACTGATATTGTCATCGCTTTTTTGCATTAAAGAAACATCACATAACTTTCTTGATTTTTCTTCAGCGCTGATCGGTTCCGATAGTACTTGTGAAATACCTGCACAATCTAAAAAATCATGCACCCCGTCACTGGTAGATAATAGGATATCTCCTTCTTTAATCGGAACAGATTGATAGTCCACATGTATTTGTGAATCCATACCCATGGCACGAGATAGTACAGGTTGAGACTTACTGATATACACACTGTGGTCTTTGGTTAATTGCGACAGCTCGCCCTTACGATATAAATAGACGCGGCTATCGCCCACGTGGAATATGTGTGCGGTACGAGATTTCACCACCACACAACTAAAAGTACATAAAAATCCTTTGCCTTCAACTTTATAAGCATCACTTAAGCGATACAGTTTTAAGTTGATACCAGATAGAATTTGCTGACCAGCATGCTCTACTGTCCAGGTATCAGGGGTTTTATAATAATCTTCTATAAATTGCTGAATGCACAATTGACTGGCTTGCTTACCCGCTTCTGCGGTACTCACACCATCGGCCAATACACCACATGCTCCTTTATGGGTTAACAAGTGGCCATCATCAGGAAATTCAAAACCCACTGAATCTTCATTGTGCGCTTTAATGCCCTGAGTGGTATATTGCCCAATTTCTATGTGTAAGTTTTTTGTCATTATCTTCACTTAAATTTAAAGCAAAATGGGTTAGACCTTCGATTTTATTAAATAAATATCAATGTCTAACCCATTTGTTAATGAAGTAACTGCGAGCCGTTACTTCATATTTTATGCTGGCGATTAACCTACATCAATTAACTGGACAGTACCGTCATCACCTACTTCTGCTATTTGCCCCTTAGGTTCATCTAAGAAAATGGCTGCGAAGAAGATTAATGCAGCCGAAGCGGCGATCACTAAGAAGAATGTACTGTAATCAACAAAGCTCAATACGGTTAAGTAAGTTACCGCACCTACGTTACCGTAAGCACCAGCCATACCTGCAATTTGTCCTGTTAGACGACGCTTAACCAAAGGTACGATGGCAAATACAGCGCCTTCACCCGCTTGTACAAAGAAGCTGCAGCACATGGTTGCAATTACTGCTAATGGAATCCACCAGCCGCCATCAATTTGGCTAAGCACTAGGTAACCAACGGTTAGACCACCAATTAAAATCATCAAGCTTGCGCGACGACCTACGTTATCAGACAACCAACCACCTGTTGGACGCGCTACAAGGTTCATGAATGCAAAACCAGATGCTAATAACCCGGCTTTAACAGGGTCTAAACCTTCAAATGTCTCTAGGAAGAACAATGGCAACATAGATACTACCGCTAACTCAGAACCGAAA
>CAJXIT010000425.1 GCA_913054055.1 uncultured Thalassolituus sp. | reverse complement strand
CATCTGTTTCTTGGACATACATCTCTAAATCAGACATATTCGAATCGCTACAACCTAAAACAAAAAGAAAGCTAAGTAATATAATCTTTTTCATTATTTATCTCCGCTTCTTCTTTTTCTTTTTTCCGCTGCTTGTGCTGTAGCGATACGTTTTAGCTGTTATCTTTAAATTTAATTTACCATTAGAGTTTTTACTAACATTAAAATCATGCAAAGTAACAATACGACCAAGACCTGCAACTGCACTAACAAAGACTCCGAAATCGTGATATTCACCAACCACATCAATATTAATCGGCAACTCCGTGTAATACTCAGTTTTTATTTCTTTCTTTAATGCTATGGATTTAATCTCTAGGCTAGCACCAACTGCTGCAGCTGTAATATCCTCAAGCAACCCCGGTACTTCTGTATCCCTTGGCAATTGACGCAATAACGTTCCGAAAGACTCTTCAATCTCAGTTAACTGCTTTTTATAAGCATCTAGATTCGCCACCCTAAAGGCTTTCGTTTCAAATGACTGCTTCAAGCTATCTTCTTCTTGAATTATAGTATCCAATTGCTCAGACCTACCCTGTATGTCTACGAAATATAGTGCTGTGAGGATTGATATAAAAACTATAGATGCAAAGATAACTCTGCCAATAAGAGGCCATGACCCCATATTATTCCAATCAATATCATTAACATCAAAAGAACTTAATTTATCGTTTAATTCTTGAAAGTCCATCACTTCACCTCACCCGATTTTGGACGGGTTTGCGTGACACCCATAGAAAAACTGTTGTACCCACCTTTGTTAGCTTTTACATCGTATAAATTTGGGTTTTTAAACCATGCTGATTTATCAAAGTTTCTCATTAATGTAGAAATCTGATCATTACTTGCCGCCCTACCTGAAATTGAAAGCGCTTTACCTTTCACTTTTACATCCTGAAAGAATAGCTCCTCAGGGAGCACTCGCGCCATTTCATCAAAAACCCTAACAATAACGGGTCTATTACCCTGCAGATCCTGGATCAATTGCATACGATCAAGAAGCTGGCTCTTTTTGGTTTTTAATTGTTTAATTTCTTTAATCTTTTTATCCAACGCCTTACTTTGCATGGCTAGATAATCATTGCGTGCTTGCTGGGATTCAATTGCAGATCCATAAGCTCCACTTACAAACCACCAAATAGCAGCGGCAACGATTGCCACAAGAGCTAATACGCTTACGTATTCTTTCTGTTTTTCTTGCCTTAGCTCTTCACGCCAAGGCCTTAAATTAATTGTCGCCATTAATCAAAACTCCTCATGGCTAAGCCGCAAGCCACTAATAAGCCCGGAGCATCGTTAGCCAATTGCTGAGTATTTACCTTGTTGCCTATAGTCATATTGGCAAATGGATTGGCCACTATGGCTGGCGTACCGATTTTCTCTTGTACAAGCTGAGCCAACCCTTCAAGAGAAGAGGTGCCGCCGGCTAATACAACATAATCCACATCATTGAACTGACTAGAACTATAAAAGAACTGCAACGAACGACTCACTTGCTGTACCACTGTATCTTTGAATGGCTCTAGAATTTCCGCTTCATAGTCATCCGGTAAACCACCTTCTAGCTTTGCTTTAGCCGCTTCTTCAGAGCTAATACCGTAACGACGCTGAATTTCTTCGGTTAGCTGCTGCCCCCCAAACATCTGTTCACGGGTATATATGATTTTCCCTTTATTAAAAACATTAAGGGTGGCCATGGTTGCACCAATATCCATAATAGCGACGGTCTCGACCTCATCACCTTCCAACTGAGGCTGTATCAATTCATAACTGCGTTCAACACAATACGCCTCAACATCAACAACGGACGATTCTAAGCCAGCTATTTCAATTGAGTCCTCTCTTAATTCGACTGTCTCCTTGCGGCAAGCCGCCAGCAAAACATCCACTTGCTGATCATTGCCTTCAACTGGGCCTTGGGTTTCAAAGTCCATGGCCACTTCTTCCAGTGGATAAGGAATATATTGGTCCGCTTCAACGGTAATTTGATTTTCCATTTCGTCATCAGACATGCCAGCGCCCATCTGAATCACTTTGGTAATAACACTTGAACCCGCCACAGCAACGGCAGCAAGTTTTTGAGAGGTACGAGAGCGCTGCAAAGCTTTTTTAATGGCTCCGCCAACTGCCTCTTCATCATTTATGGCTTGCTCGACAACGGCATTCTCTGGCAACGGTTCACGACCATACGCTTCTACTTGCATACGTCCATTTTGCTGGGACAGTTCAATAAGCTTGATGCTTGTAGAACTAATGTCGACCCCAAGAACTGCCTTATTTTTCTTTTTAAATAGGTTGGCTAGCACTGCTATTCCTTAATTAATTCAACATTTTGGTTAAAAAAAGTACCAAAACGCACGAATAGTGATTCATTATAAGCACAATCCTGCGAAAAGAACAAAAACCATTTATAATGTTCGAACCCCATTCGTCGGGGGTTAATGAGCATTCTAAGCATTTAATGATGAAAATAAATCGACCTGTTTTGCGTTTTTTACTTTTGGCCGCTATTGCTGGCTTTTTTAGCCTATTTATTGGTATCTCAAGCGTATACCTTTATTTAGCCCCGAGCCTCCCCTCTGTTGAGAGCCTAAAAAACATCCAACTGCAAACACCGCTGCGAATTTACAGCAGTGACCACAAGCTCATCGCCGAGTTTGGCGAAAAACGACGCACACCTGTAGCATTTGAAGATGTGCCTCAGAGTTTTTATGACGCCCTAATCGCTGCAGAAGATGAAAACTTCTACAGTCACTCCGGTGTTGACCTAAAAGGCCTTGGTCGAGCAGTTTATGACCTGGTCACAACAGGTAGAAAACGCTCCGGCGGCAGTACAATCACAATGCAAGTAGCTAAAAATTATTACTTAAGCAGCGCAAAAACGTTTACTCGAAAATT
>CAJXIT010000424.1 GCA_913054055.1 uncultured Thalassolituus sp. | reverse complement strand
CTTTGTTCAGAGCACGTAAAGGAAATAAGTGCCTCATCAGAAAAATCTGCTTGATTATCAACAGCGAACTGCACACCAACCGTGACATCTCCAATCGCATAGCCTGATCCATCCGCTGCTAAAGCAGTCATTCTAACTTTGTAGATTCCATCTGTATTTGATATTAGATAAACCTGTGCGGTGTTGGCGCTTACAGAATGAGTCATAAAGTTATAGCTATAGAAATCTGAGCCAAATACTGTCGTAAATTCATCTGTAACAAATTCAGTATCTGATGCATATTCAGTAACAGCTAAGAAATCAGCAAGCTCTGTTTCGGCTGTTGCATTAATGAATTTATCCGCATCAGCACTTCCCTGATCATCACGAAAATCTGAATTATTACCTGTGAAGCTTGCTTCAATCTCACCTGGCCCAGAATAGCCGCCATTTAATATGATGTTTGTAGAATAGAAAGCGACATCCCACTCTGTATTTGTTTTTGCACTTTCATCATTTAGATCCAGCTGTGTATTTGTATCTAAATCATAATATGCATATGCTGATGAAGCATCGATACCAATAAGAGACTTATATGTCTGATCACCAGTAGTGACATCTGATGCACGTGCCATACCCGACTCATCTGAAACACCAGTGGCCGAAGACTCATCATCTGAGCCGCAAGCAGCTAGTAGAATACTAGAGCTTAAAGCAAGCGTTAACTTGATCGATTTTTTCATTGTATTACCCTTTAATATTAAAAATTTTATTATGTTTTAGAATGCGTAACTCACACCAAGATAAATTCGACGACTATCTTCTTCTCTAATATCAAAGTAATCGTCAGAAATTTCTACGTTCTCATGCTCATCAAGAATATTTTGAATACCGTAACGAAGTGTCATATTCGCAATTGGCTTTTGTGATACGGCAAGGTTCAATGAAACCCAATCGTTTTTATGCTCGCCTAAGTAACCTTCATTAGCATCGGTAGATACATCATCTAATGGAAATGCAGAGTCAGCCTGATAAACGGCGTAAGCAATAACTTTTGTAGCTAGCCAATTAAAAGAAGATTGAAAATTCAGTTTCAACTGGTGCCTTGGACGATTGCTTAAGCGAGCATTCGTTTCGTCGCGAGCTTCAACATAGTTATAATTTGCACTTAATATCTGATTCTGGCCAACAGGTGTTTTAATGGTAAGATCACCACCCGCTATGTCTACCTCACTAATATTTTGATAGATAAATACTCTAGATGTCGAACCCCATTCATCCTTTATGTTCTGATCGAATGTTTCTTCATTCTCAATTAAATTTTTTGCTTCAGAATAATATGCTGATAGCTCTAAGGATGTTCCTATAGCAGTTTCATATGCAAGGTCCAAATTAATGGTTCGCGCCTCTTCTGGTAACAGATTCTGATTACCTATCACCACATAATTACCGATACTAATATGGTCTAAAATATAGTGCCGTTGTTTTAAGGTTGGCACTTTATAACTTTCACCTAGACCAAATCGCAATCTTGCTACATCACCATTATTGAAACCATTTTCTACCTTCATCGAAACTCGTCCTGCTTGGTGGGCACCAAATCCAGTATCGTGCTGAACGCGGACTCCAGCTAAGATCTCAATTTCATCAGTCAAATATAGATCTAACTGTGTAAATCCTTGAACGCTTTCACGACGTTCATTGTTAATTCCATCTTCATCAATATCCATAGATTCAAAGTCGTATTCCAAGCCAGATACAATTTCAGCAGATTCAAACAAAACAACGCCTTGAGCACCCATTCCCGCGACACTCAGGGCAGCCTCTCTTTTTGCTCCCGCCGTATGACCACTTGACTCATCATGGAATGCTACATTGCCGTTAATTTTTAAATGATCATTCGCATTAAGATTTAAAGATTGAGATATACGACTCACGTCACTGAAGTAAGCATCCGATGCGATTCCAATCCCAAAGTTCACGTCATTTTCTTGTCTATGACGTCTTTCTTCCAAGTACTCCGCTCGATAAGATAGATCCCCTAATTTCGTAGCAATTTGAATATCACCTTCTAAGAATTGCTTTTCATTCCCTGTACCAATTTCTTGTTTGTTTTCTTGGTTATATTTAAAACCAGGTTTATCGATATGTTGAAAACTGATTCGGTTTTGGAAATATTCGTCACCTGAAACCATACTGGCCGATATTCGGTGTTCAAAAGGATCTGAATCTAAAGCATTATTTGAATAACTACCTAACTCATAGCCAACAGAGCTTTTCGAGTGTTCAATTTTTTGGGTAATAATATTGATGACACCGCCCATTGCTGCACTACCGTAAAGAACAGATGCAGCGCCTCGTAATACCTCAATACGATCAATACTTAGCGATGTAATTTGATCTAGATCTGTAGTTGAACCTGTCGGCGTAATTAAGCGCTGACCGTTTAGCAGCACCAACACCCTGTCTCCAGAAAACCCTTGCATTTGAACGCTATACCCATCTTTTGTTGTTCTTGTTAATACAACACCAGGTATAAAGTTCAATGCCTCTGCCAAAGTGCCTGAACTTAATACAGACAACTGCTCTGAAGTAATCACCTCAACTGAAACAGGTGAATCTTTTAGCAATTTTGGTGTACGAGTACCGGTTGTAACGATCGAATCGAGCTTATAACTTTGCTCAGTTTCCACCGCAGACAATTCTTTTGCAGCCAATAGGAAAAATGGGATAAAAGTCGTTACGCGTATTTTTTGTAGAAGATTCATGCTTTCAGGCTTGATTGGAACTTGTTTTGCGAATGATAATACTTATCATTAATATTACAACTATCTTTACACTTAAGTTTGATTTTTTGGTCTTTATGAGTTTATTTCCTAGCTTTTATTATTAGTACCTATGTTTTTATAACTTTATGAGATGAATAAAGGCCAGTTATTAGCCACTAAAGGATGAGCTAG
>CAJXIT010000423.1 GCA_913054055.1 uncultured Thalassolituus sp. | reverse complement strand
GCCACTTTAGTGGCTTGTCTTGCTCATATCCGTCGCAAGTTCATTGAAGCAAAAGGCAACAACAAGACAACCGGTAAAGCCGACGTAGCGCTTAACTTCATTGGTAAACTCTATGGTATAGAGCAATCGCTTAAAGAGATGAAGGACGATGAAAAATACAAGGCTCGCCAACAACAAGCCAAACCCATTGTCGAAGAGTTTTATCACTGGCTTGTAGAGCACAAAGAAAAACTGTCTCCGCAAAGGCCGCTGTCAAAAGCCATTACCTATGCACTGAATCAGTATGAAAAATTCAAACGCTACCTTGATGATGGTAAGTTAAGTATTGATAACAATCGTGCAGAACGAGCCATAAAACCGTTTGTGATTGGACGCAAGGCTTGGTTGTTTTCCCATACCCCAAGAGGTGCGAAAGCCAGCGCCATTCTCTATAGTTTGGTGGAAACCGCTAAGGCTAACGGCCTTGTCGTACATGACTATATATCCCACTGTTTAGAGCAGATTGCGGAAAATCCTGATGCTCTTGAATCACTAATGCCTTGGAATTTTAAATAGCTAGGTGTCGTTGCCTAGACGCTTCCCTTTCTATTAATAACCAACGCTGTTTTACTTCGCCATAGTCAGACTCAAGCCATGCTGCGCTGTAGCCATTATCAAGTGTTTTAAAATCTAGTGTGTTTTTCCGGGCGATTGCTTCTTTTACTTGCTTTAACTTTTGCGGGGCGCGAGAGATAAATAACTGTTTTTGTTCATCCAGTGATTGAATTGTTTCTGCGGTATATAGGGCGGCATCGGCAATAAAATATTGGCTATCTTGCGCCGCTTTCAAGCTACTAATGTGGTGTTTAACAATATGTTTAAAACCTTCATTGTCGTTAATATTGCCACTGGCAGCTTGCATGTACACGGGGATACCTGCTTTGTTTTCAGTGATCAAGTTAAGTACAACCTGATTCAACTCTGGACGATGGTCTCGACTGTAACCTCTAACGAGTTTAACCGCTTTACAGTCCTCTTTATGATCATAATTACCATCAACATGAATACTGGTTGAGTCTAAATTAATGCCTTCGCATGGTAGCCCTAAATGTTTAACAACACTCGCTGATAACGTTTGATAGATGTCTGACACGCCCGTTTCATAAAGTTTATCAAGGCAACGGCCTAGCGCATCGTCATTGATATATTCAGCCTTTATCCCTTTACCTATAAGGCGCTCAACAGGACGCTCTTTAAAGTATTGTGGGTACATATGTAAGGTACGGCCAACAAAGCCAAGCCCATTTAAAATCATGGCTTCAACCAATTGACCGTAAGAGATAAGCTTGCCATCACATTGCCCAGGGAGCGCCTGATCAATTATCTTGGCAATACCAAGCTCTTTGTTCATGCCAGCAACCAAACCTAAATGATCAAGACCTTTTGTTGAATATGACGCCATTATTTTTCCATCACCCAAAGATAAGTAATAGATCAAATATGGCGATCTGCGTCAAGGTTTTTTTATTAATTTTTTAGGTGCGGAAAGACAGTTATAAAGTAAAGTGTAGTGGTACAGTGAATTTGGTCACTTAAATAGAGGTGTTATCATACGCCTCATCAACTTTAGGTGAATCAATGAATACTAGAACAAGACCAACTTATTCAGCAGAATTTAAACTCGAAACAGCTCAACTTGTTGTTGATGAAGGATACTCTGTCAGAGAAGCTTCCGAAGCCGTCGGAGTGAGTAAATCAGCCATTGATAAATGGGCACGACAATTAAAGAAAGAGCGAAACGGTATAGCAGACCAACCGACTGCATTAACACCTGAACAGATAAAAATTAAAGAACTCGAAAAACGCATAAAACGGATTGAATTAGAAAAAGAAATACTAAAAAAGGCTACAGCTCTCTTGATGTCAGACTCCCTAGACAATTTGAAATAGTCCAGGCGTTACAAGAGAGCTATGATGTAAAAACAGTCTGTGAAGTCTTTGATATTCATCGTAGTAGTTATGGTTACTGGCGTAAAAATTCAAAAAACGCCAGTCATAAGCACTTAAAAGCAGAATTAATGGTTCGCGCTATTTTCTCGGAAAGTGGTGAATCAGCAGGAGCCAGAAGCGTAGCTCAGATAGCAACGACTAGAGATATGCCATTAAGCCGCTACCGAGCAAACCGCATTATGAAAAAGCTTGGCCTAGTGAGTTGTCAGATACCTAAGCATGCTTATAAGCGAGGTGGAAATGAGCACGCAGCGATACCGAATCACTTAGACAGACAATTTGTTGTTAGCGAACCCAATCAAGTTTGGTGTGGAGATGTGACTTTTATATGGGCAGGTAATCGATGGTGTTATTTAGCCGTTGTGATTGATTTGTTCGCCAGAAAACCTATTGGTTGGGCGATGTCTTACTCACCCGATACAGCGCTAACTAGCCAAGCATTAACAATGGCTTTTGAGTCACGAGGGAGACCAAAAGGCGTGATGTTTCATTCAGATCAAGGCTGTCATTATACGAGTAAGAAATATCGTCAATTACTTTGGCGATATCAAATCAAGCAAAGCATGAGCAGACGAGGAAACTGTTGGGATAATGCACCGATGGAAAGATTCTTTAGGAGTTTTAAAACAGAATGGATGCCCACTGTAGGTTATCAATCTTTAGTGCAAGCCAAGGCGGCAGTAGTGAATTATATTACAGGATATTATAGTAACGTCAGGCCTCATCAATATAATGGCGGTTTAACTCCAAATGAATCGGAACAGAGATACTGGAAAACTTACAAAACCGTGACCAAAATTAGTTGACCACTACATTATCTAGGTTACGATTGGCACGATAATCGAGTTGCTCTATCTGAGCTTGCACTCTAAATTTTGCTTGGCGAGTTAATCGCTCTATTTTTCTAGTGACTCGCTGATTTACCTCATTATCGAGTAACAAGGTTAACCTCTCTTCAAAAG
>CAJXIT010000422.1 GCA_913054055.1 uncultured Thalassolituus sp. | reverse complement strand
TTTGGGGACGGGATGCCGAGCCACTAGAGAGAGGCATTGATGTACAAATTAGCCGGTTAAGAAAGCAATTAAGAGACGATGACCGTAACACGATTATGACGGTAAGGCATCGCGGCTACATGTTAGTGATCGATTCACATATCAATCGTATTAAATTTTGAAAAAAAACATACTCCAATCAATGGTTGCTCGTATCACCCTGTCTACGTTCATGGTTATTCTCATGGCTGAAATATTGGCAGGTGCAGTATGGTTTTCGGCAAAATCAGCATCAAAAAAAGAGTCGGCTAGCCACGCCATGACAGCGATATCATCAGCTGCGGCAGATACTATTAATTACTTCTCTGGTTTACCCATTAATTACCGTCATTTGGTGCTAGAACAGCTACGAAACATAGGAGGAACAAGGTTTTTCATATCCATAAATAACCATAAACTTCCTATCACTTCTTTATCCGATTACTCATTGGTTCCTCAGATGGAAGCACAAGCATCTGAACTCCTAAATCAGCAACTTAGAGATTCACGCAAAGTACATGTTACTTTAACTAAGCGAGAGGATTTACGGGTGTTTAACTCTGGTATTAAGCTTCATGAACTTCCTGCATTGTGGAAAGACTACAGTTTAGTATTAGGAAAACTGGATCTCCCAATTGCTGTTATTCAGGTGGAGTTTTCAGAAAATGAATGGCTTTATTTAGCCACTGTTCTACCGCTGTCTTTTGATAGTCTGACCGATAATTTCATTGATAGCAGACAAGTCATATTTCTCCTTATTGTTACCTTCATGCTGATGGGTGTTTCTTATGTTGTCTTACAGAAGGAAATTCGTCCTTTCCGTTCTTTAGCTCGCTCTGCCACGCTTATGGGGTCGCAAATGCAGATTGAAGAAATTAAAGAAGAAGGTAGCTCAGAAACCAGAGCGGCTATTCATGCTTTTAACAAAATGAACCGTCGAATCAAATCGTATTTACGGGACAGAGATATGTTCTTTAATGCGATATCCCATGATATTAAAACGCCATTAGCCTGTTTAAAGCTACGAACTGCAATGATGGATGATGAGCCAACAAAGTTAAGATTTGAAAAGCTTTTGAACGAAGTCGATATGATGTTGAACGGGGCTTTGCAATATATGCGAGATAATGACATCCACGAAGAATTAGAGTGGATTGATATTAACGATATCCTTGAGCAATGTGCGGCTGTTCATAACAAAAATGGAGTTTGCGTTAGCCTGATAGAACTGCCAAGGATTGAGCTTTATGGCAAGCCATTAGCAATCAAACGTTGTTTATTCAACTTAGTCGATAATGGCGTTAAATATGGAAAGACGGTCGACATCAGTATGTTTTCTCATTCTGATTCTATTCAAATCGTGCTGCGTGATGCAGGAAAAGGAATCAAAGAAGATATGTTAGAAAAAGTCTTTGAACCTTATTTTAGAGACAATGATACAGGCATTGAAGGTTCTGGTTTAGGGCTAGCAATTGCTCGTAGTATCGCAAGGGCACACAGTGGGGACGTTCAGTTATCTAATTCACCAGAAGGCGGGCTTGAGGTGGACATTATTTTGGTGAATGCCCTATGAAAAAATGGTTACTGTTAAGTCTTTTGGTATCTATGAACCCCGCGTTTTCTTCCCCTTCTGTTGAAATGTTGCATTGGTGGACGGCTGGTGGAGAAGAAAAAGCGTTGTCGTTAATCGAGAAGCAATTTGAATCTTTGCCTTATGTGTTAAAAAGTGAACCAATCAGTGGCGGTGGTGGTGCTCCTGCCAAAGCGATACTTCAAGCTAGAGCCATTGCAGGCTACTCTCCTGATATTGCTTTAATGGAAGGTCCCGCAATTCAGTCATGGGCTGCACTTGGTTTTTTAAATAATGTTAATGAGGTCGCCGCATCGCACGGGTGGGGTCAATCGCTGTACCCTGACATCAAAGCAATTCATCAGTATGAAGGGAACTATGTCGCCATACCTTTAAATATCCATCGATTAAATTGGATGTGGATAAATAAAAAGGTATTAAATCAGCATCAACTTTCATCACCTCAGACATGGGAGTCGTTACTGTCAGCATTAACAACGTTGAAAGGTAAGGGGGTTAATCCTTTAGCTTTGGGAGAAGATTCTTGGCAAGTTGTGCAAGTTTTTGAAAATATTGCGTTTGGAGTGGGTGGGGCGAATTATTATCGAGAGGCATTTGTTGATTTAGACCCTGACGCATTAAATAGCGATAAAACATTTGAGGCGCTGAACCGCTTTCGCTCTTTGGCTAATATTGTAGGCAGTGATTTACCTAATATGAGTTGGGACCAAGGAACCAAAGCTATGCTTGAAGGGGAATTTGCTTTTCAATTTACAGGTGATTGGGCTCTGGGAGAGATGTTGAGTGCAGAAGGTGAAATTCCAGATCACATCGAGTGTCGAGCGTTTCCTTCTACGGAAAAAGGTTTTATCTACAATGTTGATAGCTTGGCATTTTTTACCAACGTAACGGGTGAAGATCATAATATGACACCTGTAATGACCTCATTATCTTCCCCTCAATTTCTTTTAGATTTCAGTAAAAAGAAAGGTTCAATACCTGCTCAAGCAAACATACCCGTGAGCGAATTATCACGGTGCCAACGGCAATCTTATCAAGATTACATTCACGCCAGCTCTGAAGGTACAGCTATGCCAAGCCTGACAGATTCAATGGCTGTTAATCCGGTACTACAGAATGCTGTGTCTAATGAGTTATATCGTTATTTCATGAACTCTTCGATTAGTGCAGAGACGCTCATTGGTCATCTGCATGCTATTAATAATGAAGTGTTTCGCTAGTTTCTTTGTCCGTCCCATCTCTTCTCTTAAGTACTAGGTAGTACCTTGCCCCTCTGATGTTTTCCAATCTTATTCTATTGTAAAAAACGGGTTACAAACTGCTTGCTATTTGTAACCTTGAGCCGT
>CAJXIT010000421.1 GCA_913054055.1 uncultured Thalassolituus sp. | reverse complement strand
CAGTAAAAAGATATTAGTTGCTTCATTCGTGTTAATCGTCGTTCTAGTTGGATACGGTTTGCCTAAGAACACACTGAATGAAAAGTTCACGGAATACTTGGATGATAGCTTCAGTTTTCGCCAAGCCAATGATTATTTAAATGATCGCATCGGTGGTTTACATCGAATTTTGTATTCCATTGATTCAAGAAAAGAGAACGGTGTGAATACCACTGGCTATTTGCATCACTTAGAAGAGTATGCGACATGGTTGCGCACTCAGCCTGAAGTGGCTTTTGTAGCCAGTTATTCCGATGTTCAGAAACGTATTAATAAAGCCATGAATAATGATGATTTTGATTTTTATAAAGTGGCTCCGAATAATCAGCTGGCCTCTCAATACAGTTTGCTTTATGAGTTGTCTTTGCCGTATGGGCAAGGGCTAACAAACATTGTGAGCATGGATAAATCCAGTTCACTCTTAGTGTGTATATTGTTTGAGGCAGATTCCAATAGCATTATTAAGTTTAATCAAAGGGCGCAGACATGGCTTGAGCAACACGCACCAGAAGCAATGCGTGCTAAAGGCTCTGGGTTAGACTTAATGTTCTCAAAAATGGCGCAACAAAATATTCCCGCCATGGTATTTGGAACGTTTTTTACCATGTTATTCATTTCTTTGATTTTACTGTTTGCTTTGAAATCATGGGGGTTGGGTTTCATCAGTGTATTGACCAATATACTGCCGGCATTACTAGCGTTTAGTTTTTGGGGAATAGTTGATGGCCGTATTGGCATTGGTGTCGCAGCGGTGGCTACGCTGACATTGGGCTTAGTGGTCGATGATACCATTCACTTTTTACATCGCTTTCAGCGAGCAAGACAAGCCGGTGACTCAGTCGAAGTGGCCATTGAAAAAACGCTTTCTACCACGGGTAAGGCCATGCTTACCATCACTTTAGTATTTGCCGGTGGCTTTTCCGCGTTAAGTTTTTCTCATTACAGTGCCAATGCAGATCTGGGTTTAATGACAGCCGTGACCATTCTAATTGCCGTCATCATTGATTTAATTGTGTTACCAGCCTTTTTATTACAGGTTTACGCAAAAAAAACAGAATCAGCCCCTGGAAAATTTGAGGGCGCTCAACAAGTGCCTAAACCACAGAAAGGCTTGCTGGGACATTTACCTTTGATGGCTCATGGTGATCATGGTTGTTTGTATGATTCATTAATGCGAGTAAGGGAAGAGCATGGTGATATTTTTCAGCTAGACATTCTTAACAAGCCTTGGGTAGTGGTGTCTGATCGAAATATGATTCATAAAATATTAATGAAAGACCGGGATAAATTTCCTAAAGCTGGTGATGCCGTTGACGAAATGAAATCCATTGGTGGTGAGCTTGGGATTTTAGTTACCGAAGGCAAACAATGGTTGCGACAACGTCAATTGGTTATGCCAGCATTTAGGCCTGAGCAATTAAAAGACATGATGGTGGATATGAATGCCATTTCACATGAAGCGGTTCACCACTTAAAAGATGCGTTAGCAAAGGATACATCAATTGAATTTGAAGGCAGTGATTTCCTTAATCGAGTGGCACTGGCCATTATTTGTCATGTGGGATTTGATTACCGTATTGCTTCTTTTGAATCGGATGAACAAACCGATCCATTGTTAGAGGCACAAGAGCTTCAATGTAAAGAATTGATGAAGCGTATTCAGCGCACTAAATATTGGAAAAAACTGCCACTGCCATCCAATTATCGATTGGATAAAATGATGGACGTTCAGCGTCGTATTTTTTCTGACATTATTAAGCAGCACGCTGAGGGCAACGCTGAATCGAAAGTATTAATGAATCAGCTGATGACAGCGTTAGACGATGATGGGCAAAACATCGCTGAGGATGAATTGATACAGTTGGTTCACAGCTTCATTGCCGCAGGGCATGAAACGTCCGGGGCGTTTTTACAATGGACCCTATATTACTTAGCGACGCATCCTGATCTTCAGCAAGCCGTAAGAGATGAAGTGACTCAAGTAATGGGTAGTTCAGACAATGTCACCTACGAACATTATCAAAATATGCCGATCATGGATAAAGTACTGAAAGAAAGTCTGCGTCTAAGGCCGCCTATTCCTATTATGCTGAGATCGACATCAGAGGATGTTCAGCTTGAAGGCTACCAAGTTAAAAAAGATACGCCGATTTTAATCATGTTGGGTGCATTGCAAAAAGACAAGCGTTACTGGGGTGATAAAGCCGACTTTTTTGACATTGCTCACTTTGATAAAAAAGCTGAAGCAGAGCGTGAACGGTTTGTATATGCACCATTTGGGTTAGGGCCGAGAGTTTGTGTAGGGCATCGGTTTGCCATGATAGGAGCCACGGTGATTATGGCGCAGCTTTTAAAACATTATCGATTTAGCTGGGTAGAAGGGCAAACATTAGAACCGGTTTTATCGCTGGTATGGACCACTAAACAGCCAATGAAATTTAAAGTGGATGCAATTGAGCGTGTTCAATCAGAAGGCACTCAAAATTCAGTGGGGAGTGAGCAGCATGCATAACGTTATTAGGCCATTGAGCATTCATGAAGCCAGTTTCCCTATATACGCGCAGCTGAGTCCTGGTGCTGGAAACATTGTTGCTTGTTTACGTGTTCAGGGAGCATTAAGTAAGGAAAGATGTGAGCAGGCTTTAGGACAGCTTATGTTGAAAGAGGCGTGTTTACATGTTGCTCATCAGTGTTTGAGAAAAGATGCAGTATCGGATAAAAAATCTGGGTATTATTTTGTGCAGCTCGATGATGCGTTACCTATATTTTCGATATCTGAGAGTCATGGTGAGCAATTTGAAAGTAATGTGTCAGAACGATGTCATGCATTACTGAATCAGCCGTTTAATGACGGGCAACTACTGTGGCGAAGTCATTTATTAAGTGATTATGAAAATGATCAGCACGCGTTTTTCATTTGCATCAACCATTG
>CAJXIT010000420.1 GCA_913054055.1 uncultured Thalassolituus sp. | reverse complement strand
AAATTCGCCACGAGCCAAGGCTGGTTTGAGTAAATTAGCTGCATCATTTTGACCTGCTGCTCCACCAGCACCGATTAGAGTGTGTGCTTCATCGATAAAGACAATGATTGGGATTTCTGAGCTTTTTACTTCATTGATGACGTCTTTTAAGCGGTTTTCGAATTCACCTTTTACGCTGGCACCGGCTTGCAGTAAACCCAAGTCTAATGAGTGAATCTGTACACCTTGTAATGCACTTGGCACTTCATCAGCGGCGATGCGTAAGGCGAGCCCTTCAACGACTGCTGTTTTACCAACGCCGGGTTCACCGACCATGATTGGGTTGTTTTGGCGTTTACGGCATAAGATATCGATCGCTTTACGCACTTCAGCGTTACGACCTGAAATCGGGTCAATGTTGCCATCTAGTGCTTGTTGGGTCAGGTTAACGGTGTATTTGCTTAGAGCGTCGTTGCCTGAAGGGGTAGTGTCAACACTACCGACAGCACCAGCAGAGGAAGTACCGCGAGCAATAGGAGTTTGTCGAATTAAACCTTGTAAAGACTCCAATGACACATTGCTCAAACTGTCGAGTTGGAGAGTAGAAACGCCCATTACATTCTGCTGCATTAGTGCTTGAACGAGATGTAGGCTCACTATCTCGCCATGACCGTAATTGACTGACGCGATCATCCAAGCGTCTTTAACCAGCTCAGTAAGACCGTGACTTAACGTAGGTTGACCTTCGCTTCCTTTTTGCAGGGCTGCAATTTTCTTTGATAGCTCATTCACTACGGTTTCAAGAGAGATCTTTTGAGAATCCAAAAGTGAAAGTAGCTTGGCATCTTTTTGGGAGATTAATTGTAAGACCCAATGTTCGGTTTCAATCGCACCGACCCCTTGGTTCATCGCTGCACCCGCAGACACTTCAAGCGCCTGTTTGAGCTCGGGTGAGAGCTTTCCTACTAAGTTGGTAAGAGTTACTTGTGTCATATTCAATTCCTTGTATCTCTGTAATCTACATATGCCATATAAGGGAACTACAAAAGCAAGATTTTTACGGTTTGGTTTGGATTTCGTTCTGGTGCTAGGCAATCGACTTCACCTAAACGCGCCGCGATGGAAGCGTTACCAGACAGTATTGGGCGTGATAAATAAGAACGTTTCACGCTAAGGTAAATAGAAACTGGTGTGCTGTCTCTTAAATAATGCTGGGTTAACTGGAGCATGGATTTTGCCAACTCAGGGTCCATTTGGATCTCTTTAAATTCAGTTTGGCTGGCAGGGGTTACATAAATGCTCAAATTATTAAAGTGTGCTAGGCAGGTTTTTCCTAGCAAAAAGCCTTGTCCAAGACGGCTATTGCATTCATGCAATGTCCCCAAGCGTGTGAGGGAATCGCTTGGTAATTGCCTGCGCTCACTCGTCTGACATTCGACTTTTATCTCGTAAGGGAAAAAGTCACTCAATATCTGGTTTAGAGTTGTTAAGCTTCTACTTTGTTGGTTTAGCAACAAAGAATACTGAAGGTATTGAGAGTGATCCTCACTAAGGGCGGCTACATGATTGAGTAATGCCGTCTTTTTAGGGTTTTGTTCACTTTCAACTAAAAGCCACTTCTGCAATTGAGTGCGGTATATGATTTCGAAATGGCGCTGATTGAATACATCAAGAAAGTCTTTTAATGCGTGACTTTCATTGTGTAATGCGTTGAGCAGCTCTTCATAAATGTAGTTAGGTATTACCCCTTTAACCCCTGATAACGCTTGCTTAGCCAACCTTAACTTGGCTTTGTTACCCTTCAGAGAAAAGTACTGGATCTCTTGCTGGTTGCCCGTCGGCATAGCCTCTGCTTTCAGCTCGATGTTGAAAGGAACTTGCCTAGAGGTTTGCATTTTTTCGAGCATACGCATGACCTGAACGAACTCATATCGTTCGGGCTTCTGGTGTAGGTCATTCACAAAATTCTTCATTGTGTAATCCCCGTATTTGATTCTTTATAAAGAACTACAGGCACAACTGACTACCATGAATTTTCGGGTACAGTTTGGCGATTCCGTCTCTTCCATAGATACGGATTTTGAGTTGGACGTAGCGGTCAAAGCTACAGAATTGTTGGAAGAAACGGTTTAGCACATCAGAAAACGCGAGGTAAGGTCCTGTCGCGTCCAATGTGATTTCAATCTCTGTACCGGGTGAAAACATATTCTTACCTAGAACTCGTATGGCAGAGACTTGAGAGTTAAATTCAACCGCATGGATCATCTGAATTTCAGAAGCGGACATTTGGCTACGGCTGCATAAGCTGAGCATTTGCTTAAGATCGGCAACAGGTGTTTGAGATTGCAGCAAGGAGGAAAAGTTAGTGTTTAACAAACTAACGAACTCCCAGTGCATGTTTTGATCGACTTCTCTAGAGATTGGCGCTGAAGGCGGATAAATTGGGAAGAACTCGCCAGGAAGGTCGATGCTTTCCAAGCATTCTAAGTTACCTTCCACACCACAAGCCTGGCGTCCATTCGAACATAGCAGTTGTGTTCCCAGTAGCTTTGTAAACTCAGTATCGTGCGTTTGGGGTAAGGAAAGAGCGATGCTCATTTCGCCAAACAAGTTTTGTTTTGTTTGCCAGTAGCCATTAAGCGTACTTTGAGAGTACTTCTCGCGAAATAGAGGAATCAAAGGGATTTCACCATTCGGAGTGATTTCGTACACATCCTGTACTTCGACAATTTCGATATTGCTATCGCTATGTGCGTCAGCATTAACCGGAACTGAAAGCGAACGGTGATCGTATGAAATGGGCTCGCCAGTTTGTTCAAATAAGTTAGCGGCTGGGATTACGTTGAACTTAAATACGTCTTTATTAAATAACCTGATAAATTCTGACGGTACGGATGACATAAATAAGTTAATGATGATTTCTGATTCATGGAACTGCTGGGCGTATTGTCCAAAATTTTTCAAGCGGAAGAATTGGCGCTTTTCTTTAAAATAAAAGAA